>JBOGIN010000581.1:0-5699 GCA_050742275.1 Vicinamibacteraceae bacterium | reverse complement strand
GCTCAATGCGATCGGGAACCTCGACTTGCGCCTGCTCGGTGCGTTGACCCGCGACATCGGCACAGGCGGATCCGCCACGGTCGATGTGCGTGTGAGCGGACCAGCCACCAGTCCGCAACTCGATGGGCGTGTCGACGTGACCGACGGCGAGCTCGTGCTGCGCGAGCCGCGGCTGTTCGTGTCCGACGTGGCAGGGACGATCCGGCTCGATGAACAGCGGATCAGTGCAACTGGCGTCACGGGCATGGCCAACGGCGGCCCAATCCGTCTCGATGCCACGCTCGACGCCGGCCAATTGCCGAGCCTCACGGGTATCGCGACGATCACGGGACGGAACGTCGCCGCCGAGTATCCAGAAGGCCTCCGCGCCGAGCTGAACGCCGACATGCGCGTGGAGATGAGCCCGTCCGAGACGCTGATTGCCGGCGATGTCACGCTACTCCACGGCTCGTACCGCGAGCCGATCATTCTCACCGGCACGCTGGGGCGCGAGCTCTTCGGTGGCGGAGGCGGATTGCGTGGAGGTGCATCCATCGGCGGCGAGTCCTCGGCTTCGACGACACCCGTTCGGCTCGACATCGGCATCGTCAGCCAAGAAGACCTGCTGGTCGACAACAACTATGGGCGCTTCGGCACCGTCCTGGACCTCCAGCTCTTGGGCACGCTCGACCGGCCCGGCGTGGCCGGACGGATTGAGCTGCGCGAAGGCGGTGAGCTCTATCTTGGCGGGCTGGTCTACCGCATCGAGCGCGGGTCGGCGGACTTCACCGATCCCGCGCGGCTCGATCCCACGCTCGACCTGGTCGCGCAGACGCACGTCGGGGCGACAGGCGTGACCATCCAAGCGAGCGGCACACCGGCCACCCTCGATGTGACGGTCGAGTCGGACGAAGCGCAGCAGTCGGAGGCGGAGCTGTACGCGATGCTTGCCGGCGGTGGCGCGGGCGAATCCACGAGTGAGGCCGTGCGCACGCAGCTTCTCAGCGCCATCTCGGGAGACCTGTTTGCCCTTGCCGGGCGCACGATTGGGCTGGATGCGCTGCGGCTCGAGCGCGGCATTGCTGCCGAAGACATCGGATCCGAGCAGGTTCAGCTTGCGACCGAGGCGAACCCAGCGGCGCGCCTGACTGCGACCAAGCGGTTTCCACGGGGCGTCGAGATCATCCTCTCGCAGAGCTTGCGCGAGACCGGGGCGCTCACCTGGATTGCGTCGTATCGCCCGCTCCGGCGCGTCGAGCTCAGGGGAGTCTCTCGAGACGATGAGTCGCGCGCGTACGAGTTCCGCCATGACGTCGCCTTCGGCGGGCGCAGGCGGCGCGCCGAGGCGGTCGCACGCCGCGGTCCAGCCCACCGTGTCGCGGCTGTCGTCATTCAGGGCGTGAGCGAGGCGGAAGAGCGCCAGCTCGCGCGGCGGCTCGAGCTCGAGGCGGGCGATCGTTTTGACTTCTACCGCTGGCAAGGAGATCGCGATCGCTTGGCCGCATACCTCCGTGAGCAGGGGTATTTCGAGCATCGGATTCAGACGGCGCGGCAACCGCACGAGGCGCCTGCCGCGAGCGCCGCGGGAGAAGCGCCTGACATCACGCTCTCTTACACGATCGAGCTCGGCCCGCGATGCGAGGTCGTCGTTCGCGGCAGCGACCTGCCGGCCAGCGTCCGCGAACGCATGCGAGACGCCTGGTCGGCCGCGGTCTTCGACGCGTTTCTGTCCGAGGATCTCACCGCCATCACACGGCGGCACCTCATCGAGGCGAATCATCCACATGCGCGTGTGCAGGTTCGTCTCACTGCGCGAGAGGACGTCAAACAGGCGATCGTCACCGTGGCGCCTGGGCCCGCATCTGCCTGGCGGCTCGAGTACACCGGCAACGAACAGGTCTCGACGGAGGCTATAGAAGCCTTCGTGCGAGAGCGAGATCTCGCGCTCACCGCGTGGGTCGACCAGCCGTCGTTCGAGGAAAGTCTCGCGGAATGGTATCGAACGCGAGGATACCTGGCGGCGCTCGTTCGGGTCGGCACCGATGCGCGATCGGGCGACGGTCGCGAGCGCACGGGACGAGGTCGAGAGGCGATCCTCCCCGTCGAGATCCGCGAGGGACCGTTGTACACCGTCGCCTCGGTCGACGTCAGTGGGTTGCGAGCGGAAACTGCGGCCCGCGTGCGTGAGTGGTTTGGCATCGTGCCCGGCAGTGTGTATTTGCCGCTGGATGCGGAGCTCGGGCGCCGGAACGTGGAAGCCGCTTATCGGAACGACGGCTTTGCGAATGCGTCGGTCGACCTCGGCGTGGGCGTGGAGCCGGACGTGGGCCGCCTCCGCGCGCGACGCTCCGGCGCGCCTCGCCGAAATGGAGCGAAGGCGGGCCGCGTCTCGCTAACGCTGGACGTTACCGAGGGGCCGCGTCTGGTGCTCGAAGATGTCACGATCCGCGGCGCGCCCGGCACGGGCGAACCGGTGATCCTGCGTGCGCTCGGCCTCGAGCGCGGCGCGCCCGTTGGCGTGCGGACGATGTTCGAGGCACGGCAGCGTTTGTACGAAACCGGCGTGTTCCAGCGGGTCGATATCAGCCTCCAGCCCATCGCGCGATCGACGTCACCCGCGCGAGCAGACGGCACCGAACAACCAGCACGCGCCATCGTGGAGCTCGAGGAACGCCCGCGATATCGCCTGCGCTACGGCGTTGGTGTCAACGACGAGCCCTCGTCCAGCGGCTCCGGCCGCAGGGTGACGCCTGGTCTTGCCGCCGACCTCGAGAACCGCAATCTGTTGGGGACGACCGCGACCGGGGGCATCAGCGGCCGGTATCAGCGGCGGAGGCAAGCTGGCCGGCTGTTTCTCACACTGCCGCGCCTGTTCGACCTGCCGCTCTCGACGACGCTGTTCGTCGAGCGCTCCCGCGAGGGTTTCGATACCGTGTCCGAGACCGAGACCAGGGAAAACACGGCGGACGTCACCGCGTACTCGCTCTTCCAGCGACTCCGACTCGACCGAACAGAAGGTCTGACCCTCGAGTACGGCTACAGATACGAGCGAAACCACACGTTCGACCGCCAGGACCCGGATGTCTTCGACCTCACCGTGACTGTACCGCGCTTGACGTCCACGATTGTCGTCGACCGACGGGACGATCTCTTCGACAGCACCCGCGGGTGGCTCCATTCATCGACCTTGGAGTACTCGGACACCTGGCTGGCGTCGGATCTTCGCTTCGTCCGCTACGTGGCGCAACAGTACTACTTCCGGCCGCTGACCGAGACCGTCGTCTCTGCGTCCGCCCTGAGAGTTGGCGCCATACGGGCCCTCGGCGATCAGGTGCTCATCCCGAGCGAGATGTTTCGGATGGGTGGCGGGCAAACGGTCCGCGGCTACGCCGAGGACACGATTGCCGGGGAGGATTTTCTCGCCGAGAACGCTCTGTTGCTGATCAATCAGGAGCTCAGGTTCCCGATCTATCGCTGGGTGCGAGGCGTGGGCTTCGTCGATGCCGGGAATGTGTTCGACGCGTTCTCCGACCTCTCGCTCGATCTCGAAGTCGGGGTGGGCGGTGGTCTGCGGATTGATACGCCGTTCGCTCTCGTCCGTATCGACGTCGGTATGCCTCTCACGCGTGACGTCGACGGCCGCCGCCGGCCCCGACTCTACTTCTCACTCGGTCAGGCGTTTTGATGGATGCACTGCCCGCGGGGCGCCGGGCTCGCATCATCGCTTGCCGCGGACGGTGCGCATGACCGATTCCACGGCGGGACGCTCCGGTGCCGCTGGCGCCAGGTTCAAGAAGCGCTCGAAGTGCGTGGCCATGAGGTCGACCCGCTTGGCTTTGTTGTACGCCATGCCCGCGTAGTAGTGCGCATATGCCAAGTCCGGCTTGAGCTCCGCCGCTTTCGCGAACGCGCTGCCCGCCTCCTTGTACTCGCCGCGAGAATTCAAGGCCCGGCCGAGCTGGTATTGAGCCTCGGCGAGCTTCTCGTTCAGCGCCACAGCCTTCCTGGCGGCACTGAGCGCTTCACCCTTGTTGTCGCTCAGTTGCGCGAGCGCCGAGCGCCCGACGAACGTCCAGGCGCTGTCCTCGTCTCCGGAGGCGAGCTTCTTGTACGCGGCGCGCGCCTCGCTGTTCTGTTTGAGCTTCGCGTGCGCTTGACCGGCGAGATACGCTTGTCTGGCCGAGCGCCCCTTGTTGGCCGGCAGCGCGGCGACGGTTTCCGCGTACTTTCCAGCTTCGTAGAGCTTCTGGGGGCTCTTCTGCGCCTGCGCGACGGCAGAGACCAGCAACACGACCGCGAGAATCGCCAGAGTGGGATACAGCTTCGCTGGGGTTCGCATGCAGCAGACTCCTTCAGGTCGCCATTGGCCGTGGCGGCATTCTCGAGCGGCGTAGGGCTAAACCGTCGCATTCTGGTGACGGTTGTCGAGCCGCCGCTGAATGTCGAGAGCAAGGTCGATGCCAGCGCGCCACGCTATCGATTCGAACATAATAGCGCCATGCCCCCGCTTCGTCTGCCCTCGCTGCTCGCCCGGCTCTCAATTCTCTTGCTCTCGGTTTCTGTCGCCGTGCTCGCTACCGCCTGCCAGCGCTACGACGTGCTGATCCGCAACGGCATCGTCTATGACGGGACCGGCGCTCCGCCTCGTGAGGTCGACGTGGCGATCATGGGGGATCGAATTGCCGCCGTAGGCAAGCTCGAGGAGGCGCGCGCGAACGAGGTCGTCGATGCTGGTGGTCTGGCTGTGGCCCCCGGCTTCATCAACATGCTCTCGTGGGCGACCGAATCGCTCTTCGTCGACGGGCGCTCGCTCAGCGACATCGAGCAGGGTGTCACGACGGAGATCTTCGGCGAGGGCTCGTCGATGGGTCCGCTTTCGCCGGAGATGAAGGCACGGGCCGAGCGGACGCAGGGCGATCTCGAGTACGACATTAGCTGGACGACGCTCGCGGAGTATCTCCAGGCATTGGAGCGCAGGGGGGTGTCGCCAAATGTCGCGTCGTTCATCGGTGCGGCGACGATCCGCGAGCACGTGATTGGCTTCGACGACAGGGCGCCCACCGCTGAGGAGATGGAGCGGATGCGCGCCCTCGTGCGGCAAGAGATGGAGGCGGGTGCGCTGGGGATTGGCTCGTCGCTCATCTATGCGCCAGGAGCGTACGCGTCGACGGAGGAGCTCATCGAGCTGTGCAAGGTCGCCGCGCGATACGACGGGAAGTACATCTCGCACCTGCGCGGCGAGAGCACACGCCTGCTCGAGGCGATCGACGAGCTGCTGCGCATCGCGCGCGAGGCTGGGATTCCCGCCGAGATCTATCACCTCAAGGCGGCTGGCGAGGAGAACTGGCCGTTGCTCGATGCGGCCATTGCCAAGATTGAGGAGGCTCGTGCGGAAGGATTGAAGATCACGGCGGACATGTACACCTATACGGCCGGCTCGACCGGCCTCACGGCCGCCGTGCCACCGTCGCGGCTCGAGGGAGGCCTGGAGTCGTTCGTCGAGCGATTGCGCGAACCGGCGTGGCGGCGCCAGGTCGCGGCCGAGATGCGGCAGCCGGCGACCGACTGGGAGAGCCTGTATCAGGCGGCTGGCTCGCCTGAACGCGTGCTCCTGGTACAGTTACCATCCATCGAGCTTAAGCCGCTCACCGGCAAGATGCTCGCCTATGACGCACGGCAGCGCGGCTCGGGCGACATCGACAAGATCCTCGACCTGTTTG
>JBOGIN010000580.1:0-7050 GCA_050742275.1 Vicinamibacteraceae bacterium | reverse complement strand
CCTCGTCTGCGTCCGCTGCGATATTGCTCCGCACGAGGCGCAGATATCGGCGCCAGATGGGTGTTTCCCGCATGGCCGGTCTCCTACCTGGCGGGGCTCGCGTCGATCACGCGACTCACAGCCAGCGTGAATCGCTGCCAGCTCGCCATACGCGCCGCCAGCTCTCGCCGCCCCTTGGCCGTGAGCCGGTAGAACTTCGCGCGACGGTTGTTCTCGCTCGCGCCCCACTCGGCGGCGATCCAGCCCTTGTCCTCCAGGCGATGCAAGGCGGGATAGAGCGTGCCCTCTTCAATTTGCAGCTCTTCTCCAGAGAGATCGAAGATCCACCGGGCGATGGCGTAGCCGTGCATCTCGCCACCGGAGAGCGTCTTCAAGATCAGGAAGTCGAGCGTTCCTTGGACCGAATCAATGATGTTCCGCGGCATGTTCCCCTTGCTTCGTCAGGGGTAAGGATACGCCCTTTCCCATGACTTGGCAAGGGGGATCCCGTCGAGCCCTAGCCGGTCTGGTGCCGTGTCGGTATCAACGACACTTGACGAGGCGAACGCGCTTGCCGCGCTCGAGCGAGAATGGCCCGAGTGTGGTGCCGCTGTCGGTCAACTCGACCCTCAACGTCATCTGATCATTGCGCACGCGTCCGACGTACCGCGCGGCGAGCTTCTGATCGACCGTGCCTTCTCGCACCGGCCCACCTCGCTCTTGCGCATGCCACCCGGACAGCTCGAACCGACCGTGCGTGTCGAAGGCGATCACCTCGTCCATGCCTCCGTGGCCGCAGTCGTACTCGACCGTCGCGCCGTCCGCGGTGACTGTGAGCTGTACGCCTTCGCCACCCCAGAGCCCCTTCTGGATTGATTGTGCGGGTGCATCAGCCACTGTCGCCACGGTGCCGCGAGAGGAAGCAACCGCGCCCATCGCAAGCAAGCAGAGGGCGATGCCGCGCGCCGTCCCGGTTACGCGTTGCAGCGATCACCTCCAATGGGTGGGATACTTCCCGATTGTACCCGCGGTACGAGCCCCTAGCTTATCGGCGTCCACTGAGGCATCCTTGGATAAGGAGCAGAGGTACAGGAGGACGCACATGACGCGCGAAGCTGAGCTAGCCGAGCAGGTCGAGCATGCGCCATCGAAGCCGCTGCAAGTGCCCGAGCCTGTGAGGCCGGACGCTCTGGGTCCGGCCAGCCTGAGTGAGTCGCTGCCAGGCGCGACCGGCACAGACTACATCCACGGTAACCGGCAGGGCTGGCCGCACCGGGCTGGTGAGCCAGAGCCAGCCGAGATGCACTACCAAGGGCACTGATCCGCGCCAGGATCGGTCGTGACGCGCTTTGGTCTCGCGAGCTGAGCGGTGGCGCCACAAGGCTGCCAAGCCCAGGTCCGCAGGCAGATCGGGCAACACGTCTCGTCGCCGACTCGATCTTGACCGAGGGGCTTGCTAAACTGAATGGTCGACCGACGCGCATGGAGACATCGCCTGCTGAAGTTACGCTAGAGGTTAGCCCGCGCGCACGCTTCGACGTCATCGACGTCCGCCGTTGCCTGACGCGCGAGCATCGTGATCTCGTCGAAGCGTATTCGCGCTCCCTCTATTGCTCGTTTCACACGACCGCCGGATATCTGGAACAGAGCCTCGCGGCGCGCCTCGAGGATCGCCGCGACCGCGTCACGCCGTACGTCGAGCTCTTCCGAACGCTGTTCCCGCCAGGGGCAGACTACAAGCACGACGAGCTCCACTTGCGGCGCGAGCTGACCGACGAGCAGAGGCGTGTCGAGCCGCGCAACGCCGATTCCCATCTCGCGTTCATCGGCGCCGGGTTGTCACCAGTCGTCTGTTACCTCAATCGTCCCGGAAAGCCGGTCTACTTCGTGGACCTGGATGGACTGAACGGCGCCCGGCCGCGGCGCCGCCAGACGACGGTGCTCGGGTTCAACGAAGAAGAGGTCGTTGCGCGTGAGCGCCTTGTCGTTCCCGTATCGGCGCACCCGGTCGATTCGATCAACTTGAAGAACCCAAGGCTTGGCGTCTACGAGGAGCTTCAGGAGCTCGTCGCGCGCCACGGCATCCAGAAGGGGCGCGTTCACCTCTCGCTTGCCTCCGGCGAGCGGCAGGCCGGCCTGACCATCAACGAGTACGAGACGCTGTTGATGCGCCACGATCTCGCCGAGGTGCTGCACAATCCCGTGCGCTTCGTGGCAGAGAAGAGCCGCAGCATGCTCGCGCACCCGCGCGCGATTCCCAACAAGACCATCGACTACGCCAAATACGATCTGGTACGCGTCTTCAACGAGATCTTCGACGCCCTCGGCCTGGGGGAGTCGCTCGTCGAGCAGGTCGTCTCGCGTGTGATTGCGTTGCCCGCCTCCCGATTCCTGAGGATGAAGCGTGCCGTCAGCTTGCTCGTGTCCGACCGCGATCAGAGCGGCCGCGGGACCCTCGTGCAGGGCCAATACCAGAGCCCCATTCTGGTACAGTGGCACAAGGCGCCGCGGGGCCAAAGGCACGTCGACGTGATGCTCACCCGCTTCCGGTAAAGACCGTTCTTGGTGCTTGGTTCTTAGTGCTTGGTGTGTCTTGGCATACCGAAGCACCGAAGCGCACCAAGGACCACGGACTATGACCCAAGCACCTTGAATGCCGCTTCCGCTTGCGCTGCGCGCTCTTCGTCACCAGAACTTCCGGCTCTTCCTCTCGGGTCAGCTCATCTCGCTGATTGGCACCTGGATGCAGATGGTCGCCCAGGCGTGGCTGGTCTATCGCATTACCGGCTCCTCCGTACAGCTCGGCCTCATTGGCTTCGCGGGCCAGATTCCAGTCTTCGTTTTCGCGCCGCTCGGCGGCGCCGTCGCTGATCGCGTCAGCCGCCATCGCGTCGTCATCACGGCGCAAGCCACCATGATGGTGCTCGCGCTGCTCCTAGGGACGTTGACGTTGCTGGACGTGGTGCGCCTCTCCCATCTCTACATTCTCGCGACCCTGCTCGGCATCGCCAACGCGTTCGACATGCCGGCGCGGCAGGCCTTCGTGATCGAGATGGTCGGCCGCTCGGACCTGCAGAATGCGATCGCGCTCAACTCGTCGATGGTGAACGCGGCGCGCGTGGCCGGCCCGGCGATTGCCGGGATCACCGTCGCCGCGGTGGGTGAGGGCTGGTGCTTCCTCATCAACGGCCTCAGCTACATCGCGGTCATTGCCGGCCTGCTCGCGATGCGAGTGCCATCGCGACCCCCCGTTCACCCTTCCGTTCCCGCGTGGGCCAGCATCCTCGAGGGGTTGGGCTTCGTCGGGCGCACGGAGCCGGTACGCGCGATGCTTCTCCTTCTCGGCCTCGTCAGCTTGATGGGGATGCCCTACACGGTCTTGATGCCCGTTTTTGCCGATCGAATCCTGGGCGGCGGTGTGTGGGGATACGGCACGCTGCTCGCGTCTGCTGGTGTGGGCTCGCTTGCGGGCGCCGTGACGCTGACGATGCGGCGGAATCTCAAGGGGCTCGGCAAGTCGGTGGCGATTGCATGCGCGAGCTTCGGTGCGGGGCTCGTGCTCTTCTCGCTGTCGCGACACTTCTGGCTCTCGGCGCTGATCCTCCTGCCGACGGGCTATTTCGTGATGTTCCAGATGGCCGCGTCCAACACGCTTATTCAGTCGATGGTGCCGGACGGGTTGCGCGGCCGCGTGATGTCGGTGTACTCCATGATGTTCATGGGCATGGCGCCGTTTGGCGCGCTCGTGGCAGGCGCGCTGGCAGACGCGATCGGTCCACCGCTCACCGTGGCGATCGGCGGCGTGGCCTGTGTCGCCGGCGCGGGCCTGTTTGCGTATCGCCTGCCGGCGATGCGCGGTCCGGCCCGCAAGCTCATCGTCGCCCAGCAAGCGGCCGCCGGGGACCCTCCGGAAAGCGCGACCGGAAGCTCCAGCGCCGCCGGCCAAGGGGCGTAGCGAGAAGCCTTTAGAGCCTGTGAAGAATTCAAGTAGGGGCCGCCTTTAGGCGGCCCATTGACGGCGAGTTCGGGCCCTATCGGCCACGTAGGTCCGCCTAAAGGCGGACCTACGAAAGGCGGACCCCACGAATTTACTCACACGCTCTTTAGGCGCTCGTCGTGCGCCTGCCCGCCTCCGCCACCGTCGGGACCCGACGCGCGCTACGTACGGCGACCCGAATCCTTTGTCAGCTCGCCGTCCACCAGCCGCCAGATGCCGCGCGGGTTGTCGTCCTGCAGCTCGGGCGGAAGCAGCGCCGCCGGCGCGTTCTGGTAGCAGACGGGTCTTGCAAATCGCAGAATGGCTGCGGTGCCGACCGATGTGAAGCGCGCGTCCGTGGTTGCCGGCCAGGGCCCCCCGTGGTGCATGGCGTGACAAACCTCCACGCCGGTTGGATAGCCGTTGAAGATCACGCGACCAGCCTTGTCGCGGAGGATCTCGATGAGCGAGCCGGCAGCGGCCAGATCGGCATCGGTCCCGTGAACCGTCGCGGTGAGCTGGCCTTCGAGCGCGCGCGCGGCCTGTTCCATTTCCGTCAGGCTGGCTGCTCGCACGATCAGTCCGAACGGTCCGAACACCTCGTGCATCAGCGACGGTCGTGCGAGCAGCGCGTCCACGCTCGTCGTGAACACATTCGCCGCCGCTTGCGTGCGAGAGCGATCGGCCGGTGTGCCTGCTGCCGCGAGCTTCGACACGCCGGGCGTGGCTGCCACATCCGTCACGCCGCTCTCGAAGCACTCGCAAATGCCTGCATAGAGCAGCGAGCCGGGTGGAGCTGCTTCGACATGGCGGGCCACCGCACCGAGAAACGGATCGTCCTCGGCCGACTCGGACGTGAAGACGAGGCCCGGCTTGGTGCAGAACTGGCCAACCCCCATTGTCATCGACCGCACGAAGCCCTCCGCAATAGCCTCACCCCGTGTCTTCCGTGCTTCCGGCAGGACGAACATCGGGTTGAGGCTTCCCATCTCGGCAAAGACGGGAATGGGATCCGGCCGCGCCGCGGCGGCCTGCGAGAGCGCACGCCCTGCCGCCAGCGAGCCCGTGAACCCCACGGCACGTGTTTGCGCGTGTTGAACGAGGGGACCCCCAATCACTTGCCCCCGCCCATGCAAGAGCGAGAAGACGCCGGCCGGAAGCCCGCAGCGCTCGACTGCCGCCGTGACCGCGGACGCGACGAGCTCGGATGTGCCGGGGTGTGCCTCGTGGGCCTTGACGACGACGGGGTTCCCCGCGGCGAGGGCAGACGCCGTGTCGCCGCCAGCGACCGAAAACGCCAGAGGGAAATTGCTGGCGCCGAACACCACGACCGGGCCAATGGGCACGAGCAGCCGGCGAACGTCCGGCTTGGGCAGCGGCTTGCGGTCGGGGTTCCCACGATCGATACGCGCGTCCACCCACGATCCGTCCCGGACGACAGCGGCGAAGAGCTGGAGCTGGCTGCAGGTGCGCGCGCGCTCCCCGACGAGGCGATCGTGTGGCAGCGCGGTCTCGCTGTGGGCACGCTCGATGAGCGTATCGCCGAGCGACATGATCGCTTCGGCGATTGCCTCCAGGAACCGGGCCCGCACCTCCGGCGTCGTCGCACGATACGCGCCACACACCGACGCCGCGCCCTCCAGGGCGGCATTGACGTCGTCGAGCGACGCTTCATGAAAGGCCGGCTCGAGATCCGCGGCGCTGTGCGGATTGACGGCACGAAAGAGGTGGCCCGAGCCCTGGCTCAGGCGTCCTGCCACGAAGGACTGTCCGTGAAGAGACATAGAGCGATTGTGCATGGCTGACCGTGTGTTCAGGCGACGCGGTTGATCAACGTGCCGATTGGCTCAATCGTAATCCGAACCTCGTCGCCGCGTTGCAGCGTGAAGTCGCTCGAGGGGACGATGCCGGTGCCTGTCATCAGGAGGCAGCCGGTAGGAAAGCTCAATTCTCGGTAGAGGTGCTCCACCAGCTCGTCGAGCGGTCTCCGAATCTGGTCGACGGTTGTTCCCGCGCGGAACGTCACGCCCTCGTCGCGTTCGATCTCGATCTCGATCCTCGTGTCACCCGGTAGCGGCTCGGAGGCAAACAGCACACATGGTCCAATCGCGCAGCTTCCGTCGTACACCTTGGCCTGTGGCAGGTAGAGCGGATTCTCACCCTCGATATCGCGCGAGCTCATGTCGTTGCCGATCGTGTAGCCGACGATCGTGCCGCGTGCGCTGACAACGAGCGTCAGCTCCGGCTCCGGCACGCTCCAAGCGGCATCGCGCCGAATCCTGACGGGACCGCCAGGCCCGACGACGCGGTGCGCGTTTGCCTTGAAGAAGAGCTCGGGCCGCGGCGCGTCGTAGACACGCGCGTAGAAATCGCTGCCGCCGGCGTCGTGCGCCTCTTCCATGCGCGCGTCGCGGCTGCGGTAGTACGTCACGCCAGCAGCCCAGATCTCCTGCGTCCCGATGGGCGCCAAGATCTCGTCGGCGGCGTGCGGCGGGCAGGGCGCTGCCGCGCGCACGAACGCAGCCAGATCGTCGGCGTTGACGAGCGCGTCCCAGTCACCGCCTGGCATGGACCTGAAGGCGCCGTCGGATTCGATGATGAGTCCCTGAAGGGTTCGATAGACGCGCATGATTGCGCGGCCATCATAGCGGAATCACTCCGCTTCCCAGAAGCGCTCGCTCAGATACTTGTCGCCGCTGTCTGGAAAGATGGTGACGATCACGCCCTTGTCGAGGGTGTTGGCAAGGCGCAGCGCGCAGGCCAGCGCGGCGCCCGACGAGATGCCAACGAGCAGGCCTTCTTCCCGAGCCAGCCGGCGCACCATCGTGTACGCCTCTTCAGTGGAGACAGTCAGGTCGTCGTCTGCGAGGGTCGGGTCGTAGATGCCTGGCACGATCGCGCTTGCCATGTGCTTGAGGCCTTCGAGCCCATGGAAGGGGTCGTCAGGCTGGAACGAGATCGCTCGGATGCCTGGGTTGAGCTCTTTGAGTCGGCGCGCCGTGCCGGTGAACGTTCCGCTGGTGCCAAGCCCGGCCAGGAAATGCGTCACTCGACCCTCGGTCTGCTCCCAGATTTCCTCTGCCGTCGTGTCGTAG
>JBOGIN010000579.1:0-7234 GCA_050742275.1 Vicinamibacteraceae bacterium | reverse complement strand
CCTTGTACGCATCCATCCCGACTTGACGGGTCAGTTTGCGCGCGAGCCGGAAGACTTGGTCATACGTCATGCCCGCCGTCGGATGGCGCACGTTGAACCGATCGAAGATCCGTTTGTTGTAGAAAAGCAGGTAATCGTCGACGAACAGCGGGATGCCGTAGAGGCCGCCGTCCGAGCGTGATCTCACGAGCTCGATCGTCGCCCGATTGAGCTGACCGAGATCCAGGCCGCGCTGCACGACGAGCGGCATCAGATCCATGACCCATCCACGGGGCTCCAGCTCCTTGTCGATTGCGGTTCGCGGGTTCTCAATGATGATGTCCGGCACGACGCCGACGGCTTCCAGGTCGTCATAGCGGATCGGATAGTCCCAGGTCGCATACGTGATCTTGAGGTGGGGAAACGCCGCGCGGAGCCGATTTCCGATGACCTCATCGAAGAATCTTTCCGCCCGCCGATCCTCCTCCGTGACCGTGGCCTCCAGCGGCTTGTAGTTTGCCGCAAAAATGAACAGCTCATCGTCACACACCGAGAAGGGTAGGTCGTATTCGTTCGGCACGTCGGTGCAGGTTACACTCGACGCGCCATCCGGAGCCGACGCCGAGGCACCGGTCCCGGCTACCACGATCCCCGCCACCGCGGTCCCCGTCAGCAAGCCAACAATCTTCAGATTCCTCTTCTGCATTGTCGTCGCCCTCCTGCTAGTCAAAACAGCACCTTGAAGCCGACCTGCAGCGTCCGGGGCAGGTTGCTCTGGCTCACGACGAGACCAAAGTCGCTGCTCTGCGGGTCCAGCTCCGGCTCGTCGAACTGCACGTGGTTGAACGCGTTGAACAACTGGAGGTCGAGCTGCGCCCGCACGGTGGCGCCAAGCGTGAACCGCTTGACGAGTGCGACGTCCCACACGTCGAGGCTCCGCCGCCGCAGGTTGCCCATCTGCAGTGGCATCGTCCGGAGGTGATTCTCCAGACTGATGCGCGGGTCATTCTGTTGTTTGGCCGGGTCGATCTGTCCGTTGGTCATGACCTGGTCGTCTTGAAAGTAGAAGCCGGACGTGTCGAACACGGGCACAGCGACCTCGTCTCCGTAGCTCGTCTCGAGCTCGGTGATGTCGCCGCTGAAGAAGAGGTCGCCTTCGAGCTCGAGCGGGCGGTCGACCTGCCACTGCCAGAAGCCGGACACCGTCCAGCCGCCGATGAGCGCGTCCAGCAGCCGGCCGGCGTTCGAGGCAAAGCGCCGCTCACGGCCGAACGGGAGCTCCGCCACCCAGTTCAGGACGAAGCGGTGCGGGATGTCCCCGTCCGCAGGAATCTCCGTTGGCTCAGGATCGGTCGCGTTCATCCGCCAGAGCGTCTCGTCGAAGCTCGAGAAGGTGTAGCTGGTCAGCACCGAGAACCCGTCGCTGAACCGCCGCTCGAGGCGGAGCTGTAGCGCCTTGTAGTCGGAGCTGCCGTCGAAGGCGCGTGACGCGATGCCCTGCAATTGCGGGAACGGTTGCAGGAGCTGCGAGCGCGCGATGGTATCGCCGTCCAGGTCGGTGCCCGGCACGAGACCGGCGAAGGGGTTCGCCACGTGCTCGCTCAAGTGGTCGATGACGGCGTCGTCGCGCGTCGGGCTCGTAGACAGGAACTGCGCGGGCACCGGGTTGAGGTTGATCTCTGTCGTCAGATCGTAGCCGCGGTTGCCGACGTAGGCGGCTTCGGCGACCCACTGCTTCCCGAGATCACGCTGGACGCTCACGGTCCACCGCATGGACTGGCCGTTCTCGACGTCGAGCGGCCAGAACGTGTCGAGACTTTGGCCCACGAAGGTGTTGGCGCCGAGGCTCGCGCCAGGCGGATCGACGACACCGCGAGGAAACGGGTCGTCGAGGCTGGCCTGGAAGGTCAGGCCGTTGTCGAGGGATGGGACGAGATCGGTGGTTTGCTCGAAACCGGGTTGCGAAATCCCTTGGAAGTTGAGCGGCTCGGAGTAAATCGCCCAGCCGCCGCGCAGGACGGTCTTCTCATTCATCTGATACGCCAGACCCAGACGCGGCTGGATGTTGTTGGTATCGGCGTCGTAGATTTTCCTGTTGCTCTCGTCGGCGAATTGCAGGCCGCCCAGCGCGCGGAAATCCGAAGGAGAGACCTCGGCGATCGGATTGGCCGCGAACGCCGCCTGGGCCGCAGCAGTGATCGCCAACTCGGCGTTCGGATCGAAGCCGCGAACGTTCCGGTCGAACCGCTCCGTGGGCGCACTTTCGTACTCGTACCGAAGCCCCACATTGAGCGTCAGCCGGTCGCTGACCCTCCAATCGTCCTGGACGAAGAAGCCCTGGTAGATCTGCTGGTTGAAGCGGTCGGCGACGCGCCGGATCTCACCACCGCACGGAATCCCCAGGAGGAAGGCCGCGAGATCCTGTCCGATCGGCGCCGAAGGAGACGTGTCGGACTGGTTGGTGAAGCAACTGCCGAACTCGTACACGCCGGCCGCGGGGAACGTGGGCCGTGCTTCTTCCCGGAATATGCGGAAATCGTAGCCGGTGCGGACGGTATGATTGCCGCGAATGTGCGTCCAGACCGGCTGTATCGCCCAGATCTGGGTCTCCGAGCCACCACCGAGCTCGCCGCCGAGCTCGTCGAAGGCATCGAGACTGAATTGCGGGAAGAGCTGCGCGCCCTGGAACAACGCCACGACGTCCGGCGCGAAGCCGAGGCTCGCGGGATCGAAGTTGCCTTGGCTCTGCGTCATCCTGGGCTCCTGGAACCGCGACCAACTACCCCGGATGTTGAGCAGTGACGTACTATTCATCGTCCAGACGTGGTCGAGCGCCAGCGCGTCGTTCGTCCGAAAGAGGAAGTCGCCGGTCGGTCGAATGCCGTTCACTTCGCCCGTCCAGTTTTCCTGATTCTCCGTGCGACTGTTCCGTGCGTAGCGCCCGAACAGCCGCTGGCCCGGCGAGAGCTGATGGTCGATGCGCACGAGCGTCGAATAGAAGTCATCGCTGCGCGGATCGACGCTCAAGAAGTTGTTCTGTCCCTGTGCGTCGCCGGGCTGGTTGGGCAGCGGGTAGAAGCTCAGCACCTCGCGGGTAATCGGGTTGATGCGATCCTGAGGAATGACGTTGCCCGGGAACGGGCGCCGCTCGACATTCCCCTCTCCGTTGACGAAGGCCGTGGCGGGGTCGTAAATCTGGATGCCTTGGTCGAGCAACGCCGAAAAGTCGCCGTTGCGCTGCGCCTCGGTCGGCACGGTACGCTGCGTCGGGTCAGGGAACCCATCGTCGAAGAACTCGGTCGCGGCAAAGAAGAACGTCCGCGAACGCCCGTTGTACATGCCGGGCAGGACAACCGGTCCGCCGACGGTCCACCCGTAGCGATCGTAGTTGAGATCCCCTTTCGGCTCGCCGGCGCGCTCCAAGAAGAAGTCGTTCTCCGCAAGAGACTTGTCGCGAAATTGATAGTAGCCGTCGCCGCGCAGCACGTTGGTGCCGCTCTTGGTCACGGTATTGATTGCGGCGCCGGCGGTATGGCCTTGCTGGGCGTCGAACGTGGCGGTCTCGACCTTGAGCTCCTGGACGGACCCAGCCGGCGGCACGTAGGCCACGCGCCCCTTGGTCATGTTGGGTGCGCCGTCGAGCGTGAACTCATTGGCGCCCGGCGCGCCGTTGACGGTAATCGATGAGGTGCCGCCGTTGTCGAACGGCCGGGTGAACATCAGGTCACCCGTGTACGCAATGCCGGGGGCGAGGCGCGTCAGCATCAGCGGGTTGCCGTCGGGCAGCGGCATGAACTCGAATTGCTGCTCGCTGATCACCTGTCCCGCCGAGCCGGTCCGCGTCTGGAGGAGCGGCGTCCCCGCGGTCACCGCAATCTTCTCGGTGATCGTGCCTACGTCGAGCGTGAAGTTCACCTCGACCCGGTCGGCCACACGGATCTGGATGCCCTGTCGCTCGGCTTTGTTGAAGCCCTCGAGCTCGGCCGAGACATCGTAGGTGCCCGGCGGGAGGAACGGCAGCACGAAGCTTCCCTCCTCGTTGGTCACAGCGCTCGTGGAAACCGCGGTGGCCGTATTGACGACCGTCACCGTCGCCCCGGGCAGCACGGCATCGGACGTGTCGGTCACGGCGCCCTCGATCGTGCCGCGGAAGTCCTGGGCGAGCGCCGTCCCGCTGAGCGCCCACACGCCGACCACGCCTGCCATCATCGCTGCTCGCGGTCGAAACGACCTGCGCATGGTCCCCTCCTTCACGTACCTCCGGCGCGGCGCAGACGCTCAGCGAAATCACGCAGGAAGTCCTCGCGCCAGCGGTTGACACTCTTCGCACCTGGATGAACACCCTCGGCGGCGGTTGGATCGGGATCGTCGATCCACCAGTTGGGATGACGCCGCGACGGACGAGATGTGCGTTCGATCGGCGGCGACACTGCATTGAAGCGCCCGGATTGGCCGTCGAGCCCCGGAACACTGCTCCGAATCACATACGGCCACACTTTGGCATCGCGTGGCGAGAATCTAAACCGCAGCACTCGCCCATCGTTCTCCGCGACGGCCGGGATGCGGTTGTCGAACATCATGCGCGCCGAGTGTTGGCGCGTCATCCCTTCGGGAACTGGAAGCGTCAGCTCGACCACACCGAATACCTCGGCAGAGTCGGCGTCCGTCGTCAGACGATTGAAGATCGTCTTGCGTCCATCCCAGATTCGTACGAACTCTCCGCCCCAACCGGGTTTGGATGGATCGTCGCGCGTATTGCGCAGGAGGTATCCCACCGACGGGCTGTCCCCCATCTTGATGCCGTCGAGCAGCGTGGCAAAGAAATCGCCAAGCGCGCCGCGTCCGACCACGTGGGCTGGGACGAAGCCCTCGTTGCTCCACTCGCCGGACTGAGGGCCGCCGACGAACCACCCACGATAGGTTGCGTTCGCCTCGATGATCCAGAGGTCGGGGTGCTGTTCCTCGATGTAGTTGTACGCATCGACGCTCCACATCTTGTTCGGTCCACCGATGAAATAGACGCGCAGCTTCGGCAGGATGTCCGGAGCGTCGTGCAGCGCCTGCGCGAGGTCGTCGATGCCGCCCCACACGAGCACCCATAGCGGGCGAGGGTCGCTCCGGCGCGCGCACTGGATGATCCACTCGGAGCCTTCCGTCGGCCGACCGACGCCCGATCCGAGGGATCTTTCGATCGCGCCTTGCTTGGTGAGGCGGCGCAGGCGGTCAGGCTCGGGGTACCTGTCCGAATGCCGCTTCAGGTTGCGGTAATCCGCCTCGTAGCGGTCGACGACCTCGAGCACGTGCTTGCGGCGGCCGGGACCGTACGGCGACGAAACGATTGCCTCGATGTCGAAGACGTCGGCATAGAGGAGAAAGTGCACCATCGACTGGAAGTCATCCGGGTCGGTGCCACCAACATCGGTCGACACGATCACACGCGGGCGGCTTGCCACCTCGTCGTCCGGGATGGCCGACGTGTTGCCCGAGAGCAGTGCCAGTGTGACGAAGAGGGTGGCCGCAATAGCGCGCATGCGAGAACCCTCGAGCTAAAACTCGAGACGGAGTGCGTACTGCAGCCGCCGCCCTAGATTCCCCAGCCTGTGCGCGTTCGTGCGGCCGAAGTCGGACGAAGTCACGCTCATGTTCGGATTTGCCCAGACCATCTGATTGAGCGCGTTGTACGCTTCGAGGCGGAACTCGAGCCTCGTCCCTCCCGGCAGGCTGACTCTCTTGCTGACGACGGCGTCCAGGTTCGAGAAGGTCGGGCCCGTGAGGCTGCCGTACTGCCAAGGATTGGAGCGGCGCGTATAAGCGGGAAGACGGTCGAAGCCGCTGGTATCGAACCACAGCTCATCGCTCCCCGTGCCGCCGATCTTTCGGACGCTCTCGGGAGCGAGCATGCCATCGAACCGCAGGAACTCGCCCGAACGATACCAATACGTGCCGGACAGCTGCCACCCACCGAGCACCAGATCAAGAGCATTCGGCATGTCGGCCAAGAACCTCCTGTCGCGGCCGACCGGAATTTCCAGCGACGCGGAGGCGACAACGCGGTGCCGTGGGCTCGTGCTCTCTTGCCACGTCAGCACCCGGTCGTACGTGTCGACCTCGTCATAGAACTGCTCGGACTTCTCACGGTTGTATGCGTATGACAGCAGGAAGACCACGCCGTTGTGGAAGGGCCGCTGCAAGCGGAACTGGAACGACTGGAATCGATACCGCGCGCCAACGTCGCTCGAGGTCTGCGCGATGTCCCCGTACTGCGGATACGGCCTCAGAAGCGTCCCGAGCGAGACCGTCGGCTGGCGCCGCAGCTCACCAGGGAACGTGTCTTCGGAGCCGTAGTTGAAGAATGGATTGGGAACGTCCTGGTCCAGCTCTCCTTGGTACGTGTAGGCGAGGCGGGGATCCATCATGTTGAGCGGAAGGGTCAGGAGGTTGCG
Source organism: Vicinamibacteraceae bacterium (assembly GCA_050742275.1). Taxonomy (GTDB): domain Bacteria; phylum Acidobacteriota; class Vicinamibacteria; order Vicinamibacterales; family Vicinamibacteraceae; genus WHTT01. The sequence continues at coordinate 812 of JBOGIN010000579.1, read as the reverse complement.
CCTCGCGAAGTTCATCAGATAGGTCACGTCCACGACGGTCCGTCCCCAGATCTCACGTTGCACGGACAGCGTGATGCGGTCGCTGATCGGCGGGCGCCGCTCGTATTGATCGATGGTGACGTTGTCGCCGAGGCTCGTGAAGCGGCCGAACGCTTTCCCGACGATGGGCGTCAGGCCCTGCGGGAATGGGTCGGAGAGGAAGGCTTGGGGCCGGCCCTCGCTCAGGGGCAGCCCGTTCGTGATGGGGGCGAACCCGGACCCGAGGTCGTACTGTCCCAGAGGCTCGTTGCCGCTGTCGGTGAGCGCGGGCGGCGTGTAGAAGCGGCCGAACCCGACGCGAATGGCGGTCTTGTCATCCAGCCGGTACGCCAGACCGACGCGGGGCATCAGCTGGAGCGGGTCGCTGCTCGTCGCGCGCGTGTTGTCCTCTTCCGTGTAGTAGAACGCACCGTTGTAGATGTGGCTGTTCTGCCTCGTCGACTCTGCCATCAGTTGGGCCACCGCCTTGCCGGTGTTTCCGGCAGGCGTGGAAGCCATGATGGGCGCAATTGCCTCCTGCATCCCCGGGATCGGATCGTGCAGGTCGAGACGCTGGGGCAACCGGTATTGCGAATCCCAGTACCCGCCCTCGTACTCGTAACGAAGACCGAGGTTGAGGGTCAGCTTGGAGTTGATCTTGAAGTCGTCCTGCACGTACAGGGCGTACATCTCGGTGTTCGCCTCCTGGAGCGGGATGAACTGTGTGCTCGTCGGGAGGCCGCGGACCGCTTCGTCCGGGGTCATGGCCCCCAGCAGGAAGTCGGCCCAGGGAT
>JBOGIN010000578.1:0-3290 GCA_050742275.1 Vicinamibacteraceae bacterium | reverse complement strand
TTCATCTACCGCCTGCAGACCGTCGGCGGCTTCGGGGGCAAGTCCGATCAGTTGAACGCCTACAACGCGTACCAGGGCGACCCTGGTTACTTCGCGGAGGATCTCGCGCGCTATCAGCGCGCGTCCTGCGACTCGGTGCGCGCTGCCGCACAGCGATGGCTCGGCACGGCTGGTGTCGCGCTGAGCGTCGTGCCGACGGGGCAGCAGGCACGGGCGCTGCCCGAGTCTGCCCTCGCGGAGGTGTCGTGACCATCGATCGATCGCGCATGCCGAGACCGACGCGGCCACCGGTCGTGCGCTTCCCTGTGCCGCAGAAGCACACCCTCGGACGAACGGGCATCTGGAGCGTCGCGCATCGCGACCTACCGGTGGTCGTCTTGATCTGGATGATTCCGGTTGGTTCGGCAGCGGACCCGGCAGACCAAGCCGGCCTCGCAATGTTTGCGGCGGACCTCTTGGACGAGGGCAGTGGTGGCCGGACGATGCTCGAGGTGAACGAGCAGCTCGCGCGGATGGGCGCGCAGCTCGATACGGAGGTCGGCGTGGACGCCACCATGCTGACGCTCGTGTCGCTGTCGCGGACGGCGCCAGACGCACTGACGCTGCTTGCCGAGGTCGTGTGTCGGCCGAATCTCGCGCCGGCAGAGATTGCGCGCGTGCGGGCGCTGCGGCTGAACCGCATCAGGCAGACGCGCAGCGTGCCCGGCGCGCTCGCGGATCGGGCGTTCTACAAGCAGCTCTACGGCGGCCATCCGTACGGCCAGCCGCCTCTCGGGACCGAGGCGACGCTCGAAGGCATCGACCAGCGCGAGCTCCACACGTTCCACCGGGAGCGCCTGCTCGGCGTGGCGCCCACGCTGCTGCTGGTTGGGGACCTCCCGTCGGATGGGCTGCGAGACACCGCGGAGGCTGTCTTACCGCCCGATTTCGTCGCGAGCGGCCAGGGAGAAGATGAATGGCCGAAGTTATCATTTATTGATGAGCTGCCAGGGGCGGCAAACGGAAGCGGGAGGGCCGCGCGTCTCGTTCTGGTGCCACGGCCCGGAGCGGCGCAGTCGGAGGTGCGCGTGGGGGCGCTCGCCGCCGACCGTCGGACAGCCGACTATCATCCACTGGTTGTGACCAACGCCGCCGTCGGGGGTACGTTCGTCAGCCGTTTGAACCTGAACCTGCGCGAGCGGAGAGGCTACACCTACGGGGTGCGATCGTCGGTTCAGTTTTGGCATGCCCCGGGACCGTTCGTTGTCCAGACCAGCGTCCAGAGCGACGCAACGGCTGCCTCCATCGCGGAGATCCTGAAGGAGATCGCCGACATTGGCGGGCCGCGGCCGGTCGACGCGCGTGAGGTTGTGCGGGCGCGCGACTCGCTCACGCGTGGCTTTGCCCGGAGCTTCGAAACCGCCGAGCAGATTGCACGCGCGGCGACACAGCTCAGACTGTACGCCCTTCCCGATTCCTGGTACGACGATTTCGTCCCACGTGTCGAGGCGGTCGAGCCTGACGAGGTGACCCGCATTGCGCGCGAGTATCTCGATCCGGGCCGGATGTACGTGACAGTCGTGGCTGATCCCGATCGCATCGGTGATCTCGCGCGGCTCGGCCTCGGCGACCCCATCCTGGCCGATCCGTTCTAATTCCCAGTCAACCAATCCGCCCTGTTTCCCGTCTTTCTTGGCAGGGTGTCTGATCAAGCCTTGTTGGTGTCGCTCGGGCAACAGAACCACCGCCGCGGACGTTTCGTCAAACGATTCGTAGCTGAGTGGGGTACACTGCTCGGGCCGGCTGTTCTCCCCGTCGGCTCTTCCCCTGGTCGTGTACGTCGCTCGACCGATCAGCTCGAGAGTGACCCCATGAGCCTGGCCCGGCTAGGCGTCAGTCTTTTCGCCGTCCTCGCGCTGCTTGCCGTCGCGGTCGCCGGTGCCACGGTCTGGCTGGTGCTCACCGACCCAGTGACGGTTGCCGACGCGGTCGCTCAGGGTGAGGTGACCCCATTAGCCCGCGCGCTCGCCCAGGTCCTGTACGACGCCGTGCGGTCTCTTCTGGAATATTTGTAGCGCGCGGCCTTCAGGCCGCGCGGCGCTCGAGGGCCCTCGATCGTACGTTGGCCTGCCACGGGCCTTGCGCACGTCTTCACAGAGCTTTGAGCAGGAACCGTGTGAGCACATAGCCGTCGAGATACTTGAACGGCGTCATGCCCGTGCTGTAGTGGCCGCACGGCAGGGCAACCACCTGATGCGGAATCGCGCGCGCGCGAAACTCGTGCACCAGCTCGCGCGAGAGGTGCAGCGGAAACGTCAGATCGTATCGCGCGTAGACGAGCAGCGTCCGCTTGTCGCGCATCCGCTCGACGAAAGGCTGAGGGCTGATTGGCATCCAGAGCCGACGTAGGCTCGGCAGGTCGATGTGCCCTTTCAGGCCGCTCCGCACGTGCATGGTCGACAAGCCTTCCCACACCACGTCGGCAAAGAACGGCGAGACGTGATTGAGCGCGGCCGCTCGCACCAGCGGCTCGTGGCAGGCGGTCAGCATCGAGAGACAGGAGCCCAGACTCGTCCCGAGAATGCCGATGGCCTCGTACCCACGGTTGGCCAGCCACCAGATGGCGCGCCGAGCATCGACAACGGCCTGTCGGTTCACGATCAGCGTGCGTGCCACGTTGGCGCTGACGATGTAGTCGGCACGGCGGAGATCGGCGGGCATGCGCCGCTCGTGGTATGGCAACGTCAGGCGCAGCGCGCTGACGCCGAGGCGCGCCAGAATCTGGCACAGCGCGACGTATCCGGTCTCATCGGCGTTCCAGTGCGGCAACACCAGCACCGCGCGGCGGCGATCCCGGGCGAGGGCAGGAAAGTAGCGTGCGTGCACGAGGTTGTTGACGGGGTGCGGCGTCGCCGCGGCGCTCTCGAATGTGAGAGAGTGCTGCGTGTCGAGGTCGTAGTGCGGCGCCGGCGTGACCGCATAGAACGAGTCACTCTCCGCGACTGCCCCCTCTGCGTAAGCCGCGATGATCTCGGTTGGTGATCCTTCAAGGCTGCGCGCTCCTAGCGGCAGCCATTCGAGCCCCCACTCGAACGGCCGGACAAGGCGGTCATGCGTGACGGCATGGAGCCTCCGCTCCCAACGGTGGAAGATCCGCGTGATCATGGCAGGGTCAGGGCATCAGTGCTGCCACGGCCACAGGGTCCTCAACCTATGACCTCACGCTCGACGCCCCTCGCCCAGCCCACGAGATCCCGAGTCTTGCGTCCGACGACTTGCAGGCCAACGGGCAAGCCGGCGCTGGTCGTGCC
>JBOGIN010000577.1:0-3179 GCA_050742275.1 Vicinamibacteraceae bacterium | reverse complement strand
GGGGTCCGCCAGCGCCTGGAAGATCTCGTCTTCGCCCACGACCGCGCTCGGCATGCGTAACTAATAAGCCAACACTTATTTATTGTCAAGTGGCCAACGCCGGCTGGCTATGCCGAGAGCGAAGGAGCCAGTATGTCCGCAAAGAATGGGGGCGACTACGGATCCACGGCGCGCAAGCTCATCTCGGCGCAGTCGTACTCGACCGATGGCCTGCCTCGGGATCTACGGCGTCGTGTCGTATGGCGGCAGCCAGGTATTCGGACTCGGCGAGCTAGCGGAGATCTTGTGTCTCCGTTATATCTATGTCTTGCATGTAGGGTATCGTCGTCATATCGTACGCCCTCTGGACGTCACGGCACTTCCTCCGGAAATCATGACACACGTCTGCGAAGAGGAGGTTCATGACCACGACAACGATCTCGCCGTTTCTCGAGCGCAAGCTTGCTCGACGCTTCCGCACCTACGATAGCGACGGCGACGGCTTCATCGAACAGGAAGATTTCGCCTTGGCCACGACTCGGATGGCCGATGCGTTCGGCTGTGGTGGTACTCCGGTCGGCCAGCGGCTGACGGAGTTCGCGCTGCAACTGTGGCGACAGCTGGCTGCTGCAGCCGATGTCGACGCCGACGGCCGCATCAGCCTGGCCGAATACAAAGGCGCGTTCGCCAAAGGGCTGCTCGAGACCCCCGAGAACTTCGACAAAGGGTATATGCCCTTTCTCGACGCGATCATGGCGATTGCCGACACCGACGGGGACGGTAAATTGAATCCCGACGAGTACGTGCGCTGGACAGGCTCCTTGATGAGATTGCCGGAAACCGATGGGCGCGAAGTGTTCCGCAAGCTCGATCGCGACGGCGACGGTTACGTCACCACCACGGAGCTGCTCAACGCCATCCACGAGTACTACTTCAACGAAGATCCGCACTCGTCGGGCAGCTGGTTGCTCGGCGCCCTTGATCCGGAATAAGACCGCGGGCAGCCGGCACTGAGCGGCGGGTGGCCTTAACGAATGGGAGGGACCCTACATGCGAACAGTCACGCTGCGCCGATTCGCGGCTTTGCAACGACGCCGACGACGATCTCAGCGACAGCGTTCCAATCGAGGTAGAGCGCCCGACGTGCCGGGTCCATGAAGAAGCGCCAACAGTGGTTGCGCGCAAACGTACCGGCGTGATCCCCGAACCGGTAAACTCGGTCGGCGACGTGATTGAACGCGTCGCTACCAGGATAACGGAGTGCCTTGTTGACGTGTGTGCGGCAAGACAGGATGGCTCCTGTGACCCCACTGGCGACAGTTGGCGGACCAGACCTTGTCGAACACGCCGATTCTTGACGAGATTGACCTGAATGACTGGCCGATGGAGGCGGAACGATGAAAGACGCCATCAGAAATGAGTTTGGAGTACCCGCGGTGGTCGATCGGAGCGTTTTCCAGGCCGAGCTGGACGCACTGCGGGTTCGAGAGAAGGCTCACACACGAGAAGGCGACGCGATTGCGGCCGCCCGCCGACGGTTGCCAATGGTGGAAATGGATAGCGCGATCCCGCTTATCGGCGAGGGCGGGGCCGTAACGCTGTTGGACGCGTTCGAGGGTCGCCGGCTGCTCATCGCGTACTACTTCATGTGGTACACCGGCCGCCCGGCGGTGGAGCAGTGCGAGGGTTGCACCTTCTACACATCGCAGGTCCGCGAGCTGTCCTACCTGCATTCCCGTGACGTCACCTACGCCACGTTCTGCCAAGGCCCGTACGAAGAGAGCGTGCGATACCGCGACTTCATGGGCTGGGAGATGCCTTGGTACTCAGCCCAGGACTCGCTCGACACGCTCTTGGTTGGACGCCGGGTGGGCATGATGCACATCGTTTGCTACCTGCGACAAGGATCCAATGTCTTCGAGACTTACTGGACGACGATTCGCGGCGTCGAGACGATGGACAACAGCTATGCTTTGGTCGACCTGACGGTCTACGGGCGGCAGGAGACGTGGGAGGACTCGCCGACGGGATGGCCACGACGGTGGGAAATCAACCACGATCTGCACCGCACCAAAGGACGTCCCACCGCCCACTGGTCTCGCCTGAAGGCCGGGTATTCGGACGATCTGGGCACTGGCAGCCGCTGACGCAAGGGGCTCGTCGAATACAACTTCCGGCGCGAGCCGCCGACGAGCGACGTCTTTTCGGTGGCGCGCTGGTCGTCTTTCCGCTGGGTGTCGCACTCGTGGAGCTTGAAATGCAGCAGCCGGCACTCGCACGCGCCGCCCCGATCGCGGTCGGCCTGGTTGTGTTTGTCGCCGACGTGTTTCAGTTCAGCGCGTGGAAGGCGCGCCGGGTATCAGCAAGTTGAATGGATGAGATTGGTTTTGGCGGGGCCCGAGTAGAGAGGTACGCCTATGAACCTAGTAGCGTCGCGACCAGGATAACGGAGTGCCTTGTTGACGGGTGCGCGGCAAGACAGGATGGCGCATGATGGCACCGGCGCCAAAGGCCGAAGTGTGTCCTGCAGAAGCGTGCGAATTCCTTCGACCCAATCTGAGGTCCGCATTGCTCGCCGTTGCGTTCAGCGAGGTCATTCCGAATCCCGCCACACTTGTCACTCCCATCGTGCCACTCGCCGGCGCCATTATAGGTTTACTGATGGCGCCGCCACGACGAGTACGAGAGCGAATCAAGCGCGAGAAAACATCAGAGCAATACGGAGAACATTATGCAGAAACCCAAAACGATGGAAACACCGAACATAGTGTCACGGCAGGAGTGGGAGGCTGCGCGCCAGCAACTGCTGGTCAAAGAGAAAGAGTTGGGTCGTGCCCGTGACGCGCTCGCCGCCGAGCGTCGACGGATGCCGTGGCTGGCGGTGGAAAGGAAATACGAGTTCGACGGGCCTGGTGGCAGAGCGAGCCTGCTCGACCTGTTCGAGGGCCGCCGCCAGTTGATCATCTACCGCGCCTTTTTCGAGCCCGGCGTGTCCGGATGGCCAGAGCATGCCTGCATCGGCTGCTCCATGGTGGCCGACCAGGTTGCGCACCCCGCCCATCTGAACGCCCGTGATACAGCTCTGGCATTCGTCTCGCGCGCACCGCAACCGGACATCGAGCGCGTGAAGGCTCGGATGGGCTGGGAGTTCATCCCGTGGTACACACTCACCGACGATTTCGACGCCGACTTCGGCGTCA
>JBOGIN010000576.1:0-1634 GCA_050742275.1 Vicinamibacteraceae bacterium | reverse complement strand
TCCACACGCCCCGATCAAGATGCAGGGTCGACCTCTGTCGGAACGGACGGCAATCTCACCTTCTTCCCGATCAGACCAATGAGGTGCAGTATGAAGCGTAGTCCTTTGCCTGCGGCGCCCGAAACGGCGTCCGAATGATCTCAATGCCGTCGCTGATGAATACTCCGTCAACACTGTCCGTGAATTGTCTGGTCCCGGGCGCGAATCAGGAAGCGGACGGGTTCCGGGCGCTCTGCCAAGGTCCACGTCAGTTGCCGGGCTTGCTGGGTGCCCCATGGCGCGCGCGGATGCGGTGTGCCTCCGGCGAGATGGACACGGCGGCTGCCTAACTCGATGAAGAAGCGCACGTACAGCCGTTGCAGCCAGATCGTCTCCACCGTGAAGACATCGACGGCGAGCAGGCGTTGTCGATGCACTCGGACGAACTCGCGCCAGGTCATCCCCCGGCGCGTGCCGGCCGGTCCGCGATCCGCCGCCCGAAGCCATGCGCGTACGGTCGTCGCTGAGACCGACAGGCCAAGGCCCTTCAGCTCGCCGACAATCCGTTAATAGCCCCACCGCGGGTTGTCTCGCGCAAGCCGAAGAACCAACGCGCGAATCTCCCGCCGAATCGGCCGGCGACCCGGTCGACGCGCGTAGGTCCAACGCTTCGCCACCAGGCGCCGATGCCACCGAAGCCGCGTCGCCGGCGTGATGATGAAGGATCGCCACTGGGCCCGCGGCAGGAGGCGGCTGGCGGCGGCGAGCACGATCCGGTCAGTCCACGTCATCGCCGGACGGCGAGTGCGTCGCCGAAGGATGGCGAGTGCGTGCCGCAGCACGATGATCTCCAACTCCTTACACTCGTTCGACTGAACGCGCAGGACAACGCGCTGAAGACGCCGCCGAAGCACCAAGTCGCTGAGCGAGAGGCACACGAAGCCTCCTGCGTCGCCAGGGAACCGCCCCTATTCTACGGATCGGGCCTCTGACTGGTCTTCAGGCCGGGCCCGCGCAAATCGGACCCGAGATCTGAATTTATGCACCCTTCACGCTTGTACCTGTCGGGCATGCGCAGCATGGGGGTCGTGTAGGCGACCGTCAGAGCGAGCTGCTGGCGACGTATCTGCGAACCGGCCAGTACGCCGACGCGCGGCGCCTGATCGACGACATGCTCAAGGCCGAGCCGCGGAGCGATCTCGAGAACCTACGCGCCGTGTTCGCCAGCGGTCCCAACATGCGCGTCCGACAGGCGGCCGCGAGCTTCTCCTGCGACGTGAGCGATCGCGGTGTGTGGTTGCCTGCGACCGTGAACGGCAGGTCCGTGCGATGGCTGATGGATACCGGCGCCAACGTCACGATCATCAGCGACGCGGAAGCGTCGAGGCTGGGGCTGGAGATCCGCGATTCGAAAGGCGGCGCCGCCGATCTCGCGGGTGGCAGCACGGCCATCCGCACGGCGATCGCGCGACGGATCGTCATCGGTCGGACGCAATTCGAACACGTCCCGGTGCTGGTCACGCCGGCTGATGGCATGCCGTGGAAGGCGTGGCCGCCTGGCAAACAGGGCATCTTGGGGCTGCCGCTCTTCATCGGGTTGGACGCGCTCCGCTGGACGCACGCCGGGATGTGCCACACGGGAGCGGCGGCGCGCG
>JBOGIN010000575.1:0-4332 GCA_050742275.1 Vicinamibacteraceae bacterium | reverse complement strand
CGCGTCGGTTGAGCTACAGGCGCGGCAGCGTGAGCCCCTGCTGGGCTTGGTACTTTCCCTTCTTGTCGGCGTAGGAGACCTCGCACGGCTCGTCGCTCTGGAAGAAGAGCACCTGGGCGATGCCTTCGTTGGCGTAGATCTTGGCCGGAAGCGGTGTCGTGTTCGAGATCTCGAGCGTTGCCGTGCCCTCCCATTCGGGCTCGAACGGCGTGACGTTGACGATGATCCCGCACCGGGCGTAGGTGGACTTGCCGAGGCAGACGGTGATCACGTCGCGCGGGATGCGGAAGTACTCGACGGTGCGCGCCAGCGCAAACGAGTTCGGCGGAATGATGCAGACATCCGCCGTGAGGTCGACGAATGACCGGGGGTCGAAGTGCTTCGGATCGATGACCGTCGTGTTGATGTTCGTGAAGACCTTCCACTCGTCGGCCACACGAATATCGTAGCCGTACGACGACAACCCGAACGAGATGACGCCCGCCCGCACCTGCGACGGCTCGAAGGGCTCGATCATGCCCTGTTCGAGCGCCATCCGCTTGATCCATCGATCCGATTTGACCGTCATCGATTAGGTCCTTTCAGCGCCGGAAAAGGCTCAGCACCACCGTGAGGAGGACGCTCAAGAGCACGCACGTGGTGATGGGAAGATAGATGGTGGCGTTGCCTCGCCGGATGGCGAGGTCGCCGGGCAGCCGCCCGAGCGGCAGGCCGACCATCATCAAGACGCCCAGCGCGGTGATGCCCAGGCCGACCAGCACCAACGCTTTGCCCATCTAGGGATCGACCAGCTCCATGCCCCGGAAGAAGTAGCCGAGCTCGAAGGCGGCGGTTTCGGGCGCGTCCGATCCGTGCGTCGCGTTGCGCTCGATCGAATCGCCGAACGCCTGCCGCAGCGTCCCCGCGGCAGCCTTGGCGGGATCGGTCGCCCCCATCACGTCTCGCCACTTGCGAATGGCGTCGGGCGCCTCGAGCGCAAGCAGCAGCGACCGCCCCGAAGACATGAAGGTGGTGAGCGCGTCGAAGAAGGGCTTGTCTGCATGAACGGCGTAGAATCCCTCGGCCTCGCGCTTGCTCAGCCAGGTCATACGCATGGCACGCACAACAAAGCCCTCCTTATCGATGCGTGTGAGGATCTTCCCGATGACGCCCTTCTCGACGGCATCGGGCTTAATTATCGCTAGGGTTCGTTGCATAAGGGAAAGGGTCGGCGGATGGCAGGAAACGGGATTCGGGATTCAGGATTCGGGATTCGGGAGCCGGGATTCAGGATGCCTTCCAAGCTGCCCCGGTCCTGAATCCCGAATCCTGAATCCTGTTTCCTAGCTGAGAGCCTCCATGATCTCGTCGAGCGCCGCCTTCGGTGGACGCAGCTTTTCCAGAGGCAATGAGGCCAACGGCTCGTCGACGACGTTCAACACCGTGAGGAAGTCGGACTTGTTGGCGTCGATGTAGAGCATACCCGTGGCCAACTCGCCGCGCGCACTGGTCTCGTGCAGCACCCGCAGCGCCTCGAGCTTGTTCGTCGGATCGTAACCGCCGTCGACTTTGTGGAGCAGCAGCCGCGACCCGTCGTGCAGGACCACCTCGGTCGTCGTGCCGGGCTCGTACTCCACGCTGATGTCGTCGAAGAACGGCACGAAGTTGATGCTGCCGAGCGGCTCATCGTGATCCTTCACGTACGCGTAGCTCTTGGTCGAGCCCTCGTGGTCGTTGAAGGTGACACACGGTGACAACACATCGATCATGCAGGTGCCCCGGTGTGCAATCGCCGCCTTCAGAATCGCGAGCAACTGCTTCTTGTCGCCGGAGAAGGAGCGGGCGACGAAGGTGGCACCGAGCTCGATGGCCAACGTGCAGGTATCGATGGGCGGCAGGTCGTTGGCCACGCCGCTCTTCAACCGCGAGCCGACGTCGGCGGTCGGCGAGAATTGGCCCTTCGTGAGACCGTAGCAGCCGTTGTCCTCGATGATGTAGATCAGCGGCAGGTTGCGGCGCATCAGGTGCACGAACTGGCCGATCCCAATCGCCCCCGTATCGCCGTCGCCGCTCACGCCAATCCCCAAGAGCTGACGGTTTGCAAGCAACGCCCCGGTGGCGACCGACGGCATCCGGCCATGCACGGCGTTGAAGCCATGCGACGAGCCGAGGAAGTACGCGGGGCTCTTGCTCGAGCAACCGATCCCCGACAGCTTCGCGACCCGGCGCGGGTCCACGCCCATCTCGTAGAACGCATCGACGATGCGCTCCGAGATCGCGTTGTGCCCACAGCCCGCGCACAGCGTGGTCTTGCTGCCGCGATATACCTGCGGTTCGAGCCCGATCCGGTTCGTCTTCTTGGGTGGTGTGGGTGCTGCCGTGCTACTCATACAAGGGGAACCTCTACTCGCCGCCAACCATGCTCACCACATCCCCGTGCGGCGGCTCGGGCGCCGACTCTACCTTCAGGCCCTCCTGCACCAGAATGCCGTCCGTGACGGAGCGCGCATCCATGGGCAAGCCGTTGTAGTGCAACACGCTCCGCAGCTTCGCGATCTGCGCCACGTCCAGCTCCTGGCGGATGAGCTTCAGCATCTGCGCATCGCGGTTCTGCTCCACGACATACACGCGCTCGTGGCGCTCGATGAACGCACTCAGCTCGGGGGTGAAGGGAAACGCACGGAGGCGCAGGTACGACGTCTGGGTGTCCGCCTCGTTGGCGAGCTGATCCCGGCTCTCCTCCACCGCCACGTGCGACGACCCGTAGGCGACGATTCCAAGCGCCGCCCCGGGACGGATGTCGACGGCAGGTTTCGGGACGTACTCGCGCGCCGTCTCGAACTTGCGCGCCAGGCGGTCCATGTTGTCCACGTAGTCGTCTGGACGCTCCGTGTACTGCGCCTTCGCGTTGTGTCCGGAGCCACGCGTGAAGTATCCGGGGCCCCACCGGCCCGGCACGGTTCGGTATGGAATGCCGTCGCCATCGACGTCCTGATAGCGCCCCCACTCGCCGATGCGCGCCAGTGCCTCTTCGGTCAACACCTTGCCGCGGTCGAGGGGCGCCTCCGGATACGGCAGCGGCTGCGCCATCCACGTGTTCATCCCGAGGTCGAGATCGCTCAGCACGAACACCGGCGTTTGAAAGCGCTCGGAGAGATCGAACGCCTCCATCGCCATCGTGTAGCACTCTTCGACCGTTGCCGGCAGGAGCAGGAGCTGCTTCGTGTCGCCATGCGACAGCGTGGCGCAAAACGCGATATCGCCCTGCGCCGTGCGGGTCGGCAGTCCAGTGGACGGCCCGACACGCTGAATGTCGAAGATCACCGCCGGGATCTCCGCATAGTACGCAAGCCCTGAGAACTCGGCCATCAACGAGATCCCCGGACCAGAAGTGGAGGTCATCGCCCGAGCCCCGGCCCAACCGGCGCCCGCGACCATGCCCAGCGCCGCAATCTCGTCCTCGGCCTGGATCACGGCAAACGTCGCCTTGCCCGTCTCCGGGTCCATGCGGTACTTGCGCAGGTAATCGATCAGCGTCTCGCACAGTGACGAAGAGGGCGTAATCGGATACCAGGCGACGACCGTCACCCCCGCCATCATGCATCCCAAGGCCGCCGCCGCGTTCCCCTCGATGAGCAACTTGCCGGCGGTCTCGTTCATCGGCTCGAGCCAGAACGGATCGCGCTTCTCGTGGTGGTCCTTCACGTACTTGAAGCCCAGCTCCAACGCCCCTTGGTTGAGCGCCAGCGCCTTGGCCTTGCGCGCGAGCTGCCGGCCGAGGGCATGCTCCATCTGCTGTAGATCGACGTTCAGGAGCGCTGCCAGCACGCCGTCGTAAATCATGTTTCGCACGAGCCGGCGCAGCTTGGCGTCGCGCGTCACCTCCACGACGAGCTTGTCGAATGGCACCGGATAGAAGATGAGATCGTCACGCAGCGCGCTCAGCTTCAGCGGCTCGTCGTAGACAACGGCCCGGCCCGCCTCGAGAGACAGGACGTCCTCGCGCGCCGTCTCCGGGTTCATGGCGACGAGAAAATCAATCTCCTTCTTCCGTGCGATATACCCGTGGCGGCTCGCGCGAATGGTGTACCAGGTAGGGAGGCCCGCGATGTTGGACGGAAACAGGTTCTTCCCCGAAACCGGAATCCCCATCTGAAAGATGGATCGGAGCAAGACGAGGTTCGCGGTTTGACTTCCCGACCCGTTGACCGTCGCAACCTGGATACTGAAGTCGTTGACAAGACGCTGGTCGGCGGGTACCTCTGATTCCGGCGCGACCTGCAGATCCGTGGTCATCGATGACACCAACTTCCTCTATCGTCGCTCGTTAGAGCCCGATCTGGGCTAGTATAT
>JBOGIN010000574.1:0-2263 GCA_050742275.1 Vicinamibacteraceae bacterium | reverse complement strand
CCGAAGCCGACGGCCTCGAGGTTCGCGAAGAGCTGCGCCTCGAGCTCGTTCCGGTCGACCAGCATCAGCACCGTCGGGTTCTCGAACGCCGGCGAGCGGATCAACTTCTCGGCGACCGTGATCATCGTGCGCGTCTTGCCCGAGCCCTGCGTGTGCCAGACCAGGCCGCGGCGCTGGCGAGGATCCGCGGCGCGCTCGACCACCTTGTCGACCGCACGCATCTGGTGCGGGCGGAGCACGACCTTCTGCAGCTCGTCGTCCCGGCGCGTGAACAGGATGAAGTCCGTGAGCACACGAAGCACGCGCTCCGGGTGGATGAACGTCTTGCAGAGCTGCTCGTAGCTGCCAGCGGTCTCGTCGCGCCAGTTGAGAAGTGTCTTGGCCGAGAGCGACCACGTCGCGCCGTAATAGAACTGGACGAGCTGGCTCAGCGCGTGGAGATGCGCGATCGACATCAGCTCCGGGCCTTGCCGGTGGTAGCGGACGATCTGGTCGAACGCTTCCGACATCCCCGTTCGCTTCGTGGCCGCTTTCGCCTCGATCACGATCACCGGGATGCCGTTGATCAGGAAGACGACGTCGGGACGGATGGTCTTCGTGCCGTTCGTGAACCTGAACTCCGGCGTCACGTGAAACGTGTTCCTCTCGGGCTTGTCGACATCAAGGGGCGTGACGTTTCTTTCGCGGTTTTCCGTCGGGACGAAGACGGTCTTCAGGCCGCGCAGGTATTCCCACGCGTCCAGGTTCCCCTCGATCGTCGGCCTTACGTTGAGGAGGCTTTTGGCGACCTGCTCGGCTCGGTCGAGGTTCACGGTTCCCGGATTGAGCTTCTGTAGCTGCGCGATCAGCGTGTCCCAGAGCACAGCGCCGGTTTCGCCGCGCCGCAGGCGGAGGGCGTCCTCGGGTGAGAGGTAGGTCCAACCGATCTGCGTCGCGTACCGTACCATTGGGTACTGCACCGCCGCGGCTTCGGAGGACAGGCTCATTCCAGTATCTCGAGGTCGTTTACGCGGAGGCGTGCGGTCATGAGGTCGTGCAGAAGCGAGTCGAACAATCTGCTCAAGGCATCTCGACGCGACAACTCAGCCAAGATCTTCATGTCCAGCGCGCGGATAGATGCTCCGATCTTTACTTGCTCGGGCAGCGGCGGGATTGGGAAGCGAAGCTCCTCGAACGATCCCTTGCTCAATATCGGCATTGTTGTGCGACGTGCGCTCGCCGCGATACGCCCTGCTGCATTCAGCATCGAATAGTACAAGAACTCCGGATCCATCGTCTCGTTCGGAACGACGGCGTTGATCTGCTGGTTGGTCGCCGCGATCTCGGCTTTCGTGATGCCCACTTTCCCAATCGATGCGCCGATGCAGACAACTAAGGTTGTGCCAGCCGACAACGGCCGTGCTGCGCGCAAGCCCAACTCGCTAAGCGTTCGATCTGCCGTACATAACGGCGCTTCAGCCCCGATGTCGCCAGGTGTAAAGAAGGAGTAAGGTCCACCAAAGTTCGCCTCTGCATCCGTGGGCGGCGTCCGGCCAGTCACGACCGTGCCCATTTCGCGCACGCGTTTCATGCGCCAATGGTTGGGAAGCCCATCGACATGTTCGGGCTCAAGTGCCAACGCCGTGCTCGATTCGCGAGTACCAACGAAACCGTACGCTAACAGGTGCCGCATCAAGCTCTTTTTCAGGTCGCGAGTGGCGGCGATGAGCTGGTGGGTGGCCGCCTTCGCTCGCTGCACCGTGCGGAGGACGTGCGCGATCGCCCGTTGTTCCGAGATAGGCGGGACCGGAATCTCAACCGTGCGCAATCTCGTCAGGCTAGCACTGGCTTGTCCAACGTACCGCCTCAGGAGAGTCTTGAAGAAGCCGGTCTTCCACAGATAACGAAGCTGTGCCCCCAGCCAGTATGGATCCGGTGACTCGGCCGAAGTCGCGCGCAAGACAGTCATGTGATTTGACGGTACGCATCTGATCTCGGACTCGAAAAGCGCCGTCTTCCCAGTCAGGTCCTCCGAATTCGTGTTGTTGAAGATTACGTCACCGGGGCGGAGCCAATGCGGGCTGTCGTCTGGGGGTGGCGCGACGAATTTGATCCTCTCTAAGTCGATCCGCCCATCTGATGTTACATTGAAGGGCCTGAGATGCGGGACGCCACGTCCCTCGACATTATGCCCGCCCTCAGCGAAGCCTGGCCGGAGCTCGAGAAGTCCGTCAGCTTCAAGCTCTTCAATAGTCTTCGGGACCCAGTCTGTGGTCACACCCGG
>JBOGIN010000573.1:0-2306 GCA_050742275.1 Vicinamibacteraceae bacterium | reverse complement strand
GCATATCTATCAGCGCGTGGGCCGCTACGAGGACGCCGTCAAGAGCAATCGACTGGCCATTGTGGCAGACGAGGATTACATCACGCAGTGCCGCGCGCAGGGGCTTTACCCGATGGGGTATTACCCGCACAACATCGACTTCCTCCGTTTCGCGGCATCGGCCGAGGGCCAGAGCGAGGTGGCCATCGACGCGGCGCGGAAGGTCGCTTCGAGGATTGACGATCAGACGCTGGCCGAGATGCCCATGATGGCGGCCTTTCGCGTCGCGCCGTATTGGGAGCTCACGCGCTTCGGCCGGTGGGACGAGATGTTGAAGGAGCCCGCGCCGCCCCGCCATGCGTATCTGCGGGGCGCATGGCACTACGCGCGCGGGCTTGCGCTGGTCGCCACCGATCGACTGAGCGAGGCGGAAGGGGAGCTCGCCAAGCTCCGCGAGATGATGAACGAGAAAGACCTCGAGAATCCGCTCTTCTCGCCCAACACGGCTGGTGAAGTGCTGCGGATTGGTCCCGAGGTGCTTGCGGGCGAGATTGCCGCCGCGCGCGGGCAGTTCAATCGGGCCATCTCTCACCTCGAGAAGGCCGTACGCTTCGAGGACTCCCTCGTGTATACCGAGCCCAGCGAGTGGCCCGTTCCCCCCAGGCTGGTGCTGGGAGCCGTGCTGCTCGAAGCCGGTCGCGCCGCCGAAGCAGAGACGGTCTACTGGAACGAGCTTCGACGCCATCGCGGCAGCGGATGGTCGCTGTTTGGTCTCGCCCAGGCATTGAGGGCCCAGAAGAAAGACGTCGGGGATGTTCAGGAGAGGTTCGAGGAGGCGTGGAGTCGCGCCGACGTCATCCTCGCATCGTCGCGCTTTGGACGCCCGGGCGCGTCTCCCGCCTCGAGCGCGAGCCGCTAACGATAGAACAACCAGCACGAGTCCGGGGAGGGACACGATGACACAAGCAACGGCAGTACGCCCCAATGAGCGAGAGAGCTTCGACTTCGGCGGCCTTGGTGTGCATTGGAAGATCGACGGGAGCGAGACCGGCCAGCGGTTTTCAATCGTGCATCATCCGATGGCGCCGCATGCGCTGGCAGCGCCACTTCATTATCACCACAACGAAGACGAGCTCTCGTACGTGCTGAGCGGCACGCTTGGGGCGCTGCTGGGTGATCAGGTCGTGACTGCCGAACCGGGAACGTGGGTCTCCAAGCCACGGCGGCAATGGCACACGTTCTGGAACGCGGGCGACACGCCGTGCGAGATCATCGAGATCATCTCTCCGGCCGGCTTCGAGAATTACTTCCGGGAAGTCGCCGCAAGCTGGGGCGACGTCACGAAGTTCGAAGCCATCAACAAGAAGTACTCGCTGGAGATGCGCTTCGACAGCGTGCCCGATCTCTGCCGTCGATTCGGCCTCACGTTTCCGGCGCCCTGAACAGGAGGAGCGACGATGACAGCGACTGAACTACAGAATCACGCAAGTGAGACGCTCAGGCGCGCGATCAAGGGCGCGGTCCTCTTTCCCGGCGATCGCGGGTATGACGGTGCGCGGACGATCTGGAACGCGATGATCGATCGACGGCCGGCGGTGATTGTGCGGTGCCAAGACGGCGGCGACGTGCCAGCGGCGATTCAGTTCGCGCGCGACCACGACCTCGAGATATCCGTCCGAGGCGGCGGACACAACATCGCCGGGCACGCCGTCGGTGATGGCGGCTTGATGGTCGACCTCTCGAGGATGACCAACGTGGTTGTCGATGCCGGCAAGCGGCGCGCCTATGTCGAGCCAGGCGCCACGCTTGCGGAGGTCGACCGTGCGACCCAGGTGCAGGGCCTGGCCACGCCGCTCGGTATCAACTCGACAACCGGTCTCGCCGGCCTGACGCTCGGAGGCGGGTTCGGCTGGCTGACGCGCAAGTACGGCATGACGATTGACAACCTCGTCTCCGCGGATCTGGTCACGGCCAACGGGAGCCCGACTCGCGCGAGCGCAAGCGAGAACCCGGACCTGTTCTGGGCCATTCGAGGCGGTGGCGGCAACTTCGGCGTCGTCACGCGGTTCGAGCTCGCGCTGCACCCGGTGGGACCCGATGTTCTGGCCGGCCTGATCGTCTTCCCGTTCGAGCAGGCGCGGCAGGTCCTGAAGCGCTATCGTGCCTTTGTTGAAACGGCCCCAGAGGAGCTGAACGCGTGGGTCGTGCTTCGCAAGGCGCCGCCGCTGCCGTTCCTGGCCGAAGCCGTGCACGGGCAGGAGGTCCTTGCGCTCGCCGTGTTCTACGTGGGCGATCTCGCCGAGGGCGAGAAGCGCATCCAGCCGTTA
>JBOGIN010000572.1:0-2991 GCA_050742275.1 Vicinamibacteraceae bacterium | reverse complement strand
GCCTGGGGCCGCGCCGTGCGCTGCTGAACGATGTCAACCCACACCTCATCAACTTCTACCGCTGGCTGAAGCGAGGTCTCACGACGACCATCCCGATGGCCAACGATCCGGCGACGTACTACGAGAGCCGCGAGCGGTTCAACGCGCTCCTGGCAGACGGACGCGACGACAGCGCCGAGGCGGCGGCCCTCTTCTACTATTTGAATCGCACCGGCTACAACGGCCTGTGCCGATTCAACAGGCAAGGCGCGTTCAACGTGCCCTTCGGCCGCTATGCGCGCATCGACTACCGGTCCGATTTCACCGGCTATCTCACCGCCTTCCAGCGGTTCGACTTCACGGCCGGCGACTTCGACCTGATGCCACTCGAGGCCGGGGATTTCGTCTACGCCGACCCGCCGTACGACGTGCCATTCCGCCAGTATTCCAAGGACGGCTTCGGTTGGGACGAGCAGGAGCGCACCGCGGCGTGGCTGGCGACGCACCCCGGGCCCGTCATCCTGTCGAACCAAGCGACCGAGCGGATCTGCAGCTTGTATCGCCGTCTCGGGTATCACCTCGCCTATCTGACCGCCCCGAGGATGATCAGCTGCACGGGCGACCGCACGCCAGCGAAGGAAGTGCTGGCGACGCGAAACGTGCGACCAGCCAAGGGCTCTGCCCTGTGATCGGCAAGGTGTCGACAAAGAGTGTCAACCTTCGCGGCGCTTGTAGCTGATCGACAACCCGGACGAGCTGGACCGGTCGATCGTCGTGTCGAGGTTCGGCGCTTCGTTCAGATAATCGAGAAACTCCGCAATGCCAGACATGGGTTGACTCACATTGTGTGCTGTGAAGCAGCCGCCGACGCTGACCTTCGGCAAGACGGCAATGAGGTACTTCGTGTACCACTCCTTGTCGGCATCGGAGAAAACGAAGTCGAAAGGTCCCTCGAGCTTGGGAACGATCTCGTGCGCGTTGCCCAACCTGGCATCGATGTAGTCGGACAGACCGGCCTCCTCGAAGTTGGCGAGCGCCGTCTTGTGCCGTTGCTCGTCGATCTCGACGGTGACGAGCTTGCCGCCCGTCTTGCTCAGTGCCCAGGCGATCCAGATCCCAGAGTGGCCGGTCGACGTCCCGATCTCCAGCGCGCGCTTGTATCCATGCTCGAGGATCAGCTCGTGGAGCCTGCGTCCATCTGCGTCGGGCACGTTCATGTCCTGCCAGGTGCCGGCGCGGCGATCGAGGAACGCCTGTACTTTCTTGTCCAGGGCAGAAGCGTCTTGGCGTGGCTGCGCTCTCGCACCCGGAATCGCAAGCGATATGAACAGCGCGATCGAGACTCCGGCCAGGACCGTGGGCTTTCGCGTCATGGGCATCTCCGAGTCACCGGGCCGAACGGGTACCCGCCGCCGCGAGGGCCGCTGGCGGTAGAGGCACGGCTGAACGAGACCGGGCTATTATGCCGCACAGAGGCGTGGGCGCGACGCCGGTGCTTCATATCGGGCGGCCAGGCGCCGGCAACGTGCTATAGTGCTTGGGGCGCTTTCCTGGGTCCTGTGGCCAACCAGTGTCCACTGGCTGACCGTTGCAGCCACTCATCAAAGCCTACGACCAGCGCATGTGGCGCGTCGTTTCTCTCTCCAGACAGGAGTCGTACGTATGGGATCTACGAAGGGCACGATCAAGCGTCTCGTCAGCGACAAGGGATTTGGCTTTGTCGCGGCCGAGGACGGCACCGAATACTTCTTCCATCAGTCCGCATGCAACGGTGTGTCGTTCAATGCTTTGCATGAGGGGCAGGCCGTCACTTTCGAGAAGGGACAGGGTCCCAAGGGACCACGCGCCGAAAACATTACTCCGGCCTGAGTCGCCTTCCAGCACCGAATTCACGACCAAACGCTCACCGATGCTTCAACCGTAGGGACTCCCAGCTTCCGTCCGCCGTCCAACCGCCATCGACAGTCAACGTGTGTCCATTGACGAACCCGCTCTGTGCGGGATCGGCCAGGAACGCGATTGCCCGCGCGATGTCGTCTGGCGTGGCAAAGCGCGCCATTGGCACGCGGCGGATGATGTCCGTGTCGGTGTAGGCCCCGCCGGCCTGGTCGGCATGGTCCATCTCTGTCTTGACCCAACCAGGGCAGACGGCGTTGCAGCGTACGCCCTGGCCGCCCCACTCCGCCGCGAGCGTTCGCGTCAGTCCCACCAGCCCGTGCTTCGACGCGTTGTAGGCCGACCGGTCGGCAATACCCACCACGCCAGCCACCGACGCCACGTTGATGACGCTGCCCGACTTCTGCTCGAGCATCATCGTCCCGAATGCCTTCGCCAGAAGAAAAGGCGCCACGAGATTCACCTCGATCACGCGCCGGAAATCATCGGCGCCGGTCGTCTCTGCCGGCGCCATGAAGCTGACGCCGGCGTTGTTGACCAGGACATCCACTCGAGACCAGCGTTGCCTCACCGCTTCGACCGCGTGCGAGACGAACGCCTCGTCTGTGACGTTCCCCACGAGCTCGATCGCGTCTGAACCGAGTGCGCGCACCGCGGCCAGCGTTTCTGCAGGCATTCGCAGATCGTTCAGCGCTAGGCCATAGCCCTGCTCGGCCAATACTTCGCTGGTGCGACGCCCGATGCCTTGGGCGGCGCCCGTCACCATTGCCACTCGCATGCTTGCTCGCCGGTTCGTTGTCGCCAGCCATTCTATTGCCGTTCGCTCGTGTCGCCACGCATTGACGGATGCCCGGACCCTGTGTGCGCTAGTTTTATAGCTGGTATGTTATAAGCATCGCATCATCGTCTCGCTCGCTCTCGCGAGTCGAGGCAACTTGGAGGGCTGGCGGGTCGAGCCGGCAATCTTCGAGATGCTCGGCGTGCAGCCGCTGCTCGGGCGCCTGTTCGATCCGAGCGACGCAGCGCCCGGTGCCGAGGGCGTGATTATCCTCAGCTACACCATGTGGCAGCGGCGGTTCGGTGGGGACCAGAGTGTTCTCGGTCGAACGTTAATCC
>JBOGIN010000571.1:0-2413 GCA_050742275.1 Vicinamibacteraceae bacterium | reverse complement strand
GGCGTTTCAGGCCGAATGGTTCCGGTTACCGATTTTGGGCGATTTCTCGGCGAAGCAGGTCGGCATCTAGCCCGCTGCGGTAAGATCGATTGAGGGTCCTGCATCGCGGGTAGCTCCTGCCATGAGGGGTGGTTGATCGAACCACTCCGTGTCCGCGAGTCGTCGCTGCCCTCCGCGAGGCTCAGGACCGGTTCTTTGGGGCCGGTTCTCTGGCGGGCGGTTGCTCGGCCGTGCATGAGCATCGCGCCAGCCGGACAGTTCACCGACTGCGAGACGAGATCATGCCATCCACTTCCGTCACCGAAGGTGCCGTGCTCGAGGCGCTGAAGGTCGTCCAGGATCCAGATCTGCACCGTGACATCGTCAGTCTCGGCTTCGTGAAAGACCTGCACGTCCAGGGGGAGCAGGTCTCCTTCACGATCGAGCTCACGACGCCAGCCTGCCCCGTGAAAGACCAGCTTCGAGAGCAGGCGCGTGCGGCAGTGGCCGAGCTCCCGGGCGTGAGCGCGGTGGACGTCACGATGACCGCGAGCGTGCGGAGCGTGACGCCGGAAGCGGGGCGCATGCCGGTGCCGGGCGTCAAGAACATCATTGCGGTCGGCGCGGGGAAGGGAGGGGTTGGCAAGACCACGGTTGCCGTGAACGTCGCGCTCGCGCTCGCGGCGCGCGGCGGCCGCGTCGGGATATTGGATGGCGACATCTATGGTCCGAACGTGCCCATCATGCTCGGCGTGCGGACGCAGCTTACCGGCGAGGGGAACAAGATCGTGCCGGCCGAGAAGTACGACCTGCAGGTCGTCTCGATGGGGTTTCTGGCGGGCGAGGAGTCACCGGTCATCTGGCGTGGCCCGATGCTGCACGGCATCATTCAGCAGTTCTTCCGCGAGGTGCGCTGGCAGAATCTCGACTACCTGGTCATCGATCTGCCACCTGGCACGGGAGACGTCGCGCTGAGCTTGAGTCAAACCGTTCCCGTCGCCGGTGCAATTGTCGTGACGACGCCCCAGACCGTGTCGCTCGCGGATACCCGCCGCGCCGTAGCGATGTACCGCAAGCTCCGAATTCCCGTGATAGGGCTCATCGAGAACATGAGCCACTTCGTGTGCAGCGGTTGCGGGCACGAGAGCGACATCTTTGGCAAAGGTGGCGGCGAGCGG
Source organism: Vicinamibacteraceae bacterium (assembly GCA_050742275.1). Taxonomy (GTDB): domain Bacteria; phylum Acidobacteriota; class Vicinamibacteria; order Vicinamibacterales; family Vicinamibacteraceae; genus WHTT01. The sequence goes on along the minus strand of JBOGIN010000571.1, from coordinate 1,256 downwards.
TTGTCGGAAGATCTCGAGGTGCCGTTCCTCGGCCGGATTCCGCTCTACGAGCCGATTCGCATCGGGGGAGACACGGGCGTGCCGATCGTGCTGGCGGAGCCGGAGTCGCCGGCGACCAACGCGTTTCTCACGGCGGCGGAGCGGGCCGCGGCACAGGTATCGATTGCGAGCTTCAAGGGCATTCCGCTCACGCCGGTAAGCGGGTGACAGGGTCCCCGTCGTCGCCACCTTTCTATGGACATCCCCTTCACCCGCCACACGCTGCCCAATGGGCTCGACGTCATCGTTCATGAAGATCACGGGACGCCGATCATCGCGGTCAATATCTGGTATCACGTGGGATCGAAGGACGAGCAGCCTGGGCTCACAGGCTTTGCCCACCTCTTCGAGCATTTGATGTTCGAAGGCTCGGAGCACCACGACGACAAGTACTTCGCGCCGTTGCAGGAGGCTGGAGGTCAGCTCAATGGCTCCACCAACGCCGACCGCACGAACTACTGGGAGGTCGTGCCGACCGGCGCGCTCGAGCTCGCGCTATGGCTCGAGTCGGATCGCATGGGCTACCTGCTGCCTGCCGTGACCGAAGACAAATTCGCCACGCAGCGCGAAGTCGTGCTCAACGAGCGCCGCCAGATCTACGAGAACCGGCCCTACGGCATGGCATCCATCGTGCTCCCCCAGGCGCTGTATCCAGCGTCACACCCTTACTACTGGCCGACGATTGGCTTTCCTGCCGACCTGCGTGCCGCAACGCTCACTCAGGTCCATGACTTTTTCCAGCGGTACTACCATCCAGGCAACGCTTCGCTCGCGATTGCCGGCGACGTCGGCACGGACCAGGCGATGCGACTGGCCGAGGCGTACTTTGGTGGACTACCTGCCGGCGCGCCGATCGAGCGCCCCGACGTGCCCATCCCGCCGACACTGCAATCGCGGCTGCTGCTCGAGGATCGGGTCGAGCTGCCCCGCTTGTACCTCGCCTGGCAGAGTCCGGGCGTCTTTGCCGACGGCGACGCCGAGCTCGACCTGCTCGCGGAGATCCTTGGCGCAGGCAAGGTCTCCCGCCTGTACCGGCGGCTCGTGTACGAGCACCAGCTGGCTGTCGATGTCGTCGCGGTGCAGTCGTCGCGGCAGCTTGGCGGCACGTTCCAGGTGGTGACGACGGCGGCGCCCGGCCATCACCTGGCGGAGATCGAGACGCACATTTACGACGAGGTCGCGCGATGTGCAACCGACGGGCCCACGCTCGACGAGAT
>JBOGIN010000570.1:0-3729 GCA_050742275.1 Vicinamibacteraceae bacterium | reverse complement strand
CCCATCAACAGCTCAACGACGGCTTCGGCCGGGAGATCTTCGGTCAGAAGTGGATCGTGCACCACGGTCACGAGTCCTCCACCGACGTGGCCATTCACGAGGGGGCCGAGACGCACCAGGTCTTGCGGGGAGTCGAGCCGTTCCACGCGCGCTCCTGGCTGTACCATGTGGCGCCGCTGCACGGTGACGACAACACGATTCTCCTCGATGGCACCAGCATCGACTCCGATCGCGTGGATCGTCAGGACGAGTTCCCGCTCACGCAGCCGGTGGCCTGGACGCGCACGCACGGAGGCGCGCGCGTCTTCTTCACCACGCTCGGTCATCCAGCGGACTTCGAGCAGGAGTCGATGCGCCGCCTGCTCATCAACGCCATCTACTGGGCCCTTGGCAGAGAGGTCCCGCCAGGCGGCGCCAAGGCCACCGGACGAGAGACGTATACCGCTCCGGAGGTCTTCGATCTGTCAAAGCTTAAATGACGGACGCGCAGAGCACGAGCTAGCGCTCACCCGCCAGCTTCTCGATTCGAATGTCGCCGTTCGTGGTGGTGGCGCGCAGGCTACACCCGCCGCTGCCGATCGTCCCGGCGAGGGATCCTTCCGACATCGCGCCAGACACGGTCACGGGCAGGTCACCTGTCGTGATTCTGCCGAAGGTCACCTTGGCGTTCACCGTGTAACCCGCGTCCTTTCGCAGCCGGATGTGGATTGGCGAGAAGGAGGTGACGAGCGTGAGGTCGTGGCACTGCGCCCCGTGTGGCGAAGGTGCGACGTCGATGGCGCCGTTCCGGCTTTCGACGTGGATGGCGCCGTCGACGCCCTTCAGCACGACGCCTCCAAACGACGTCGTAATCCTGGCCGCGCCGGCGACGCTGGTTGCCTGGACTCCACCGTTGGCGTTGTCGACGGTGAGCCCTCCTCGCACGTGCTCGACCGTGACCGCCCCAAAGCTGGTCTTCACATGCGCGGACCCTTCCACGTTCACCAGACGCACCGTGCTGTTTCCATTGGATACCTTGATGTTTGCCTTGACGTCCCGCACGTCGACATCGCCGAACGTTGTCGTGATGCTGGCAGGGCCGCCCACCTGGCGACCCCTGACGGACGTGTTCGTGGCGGCCACGGTCAGACCCTTGCCGATATCGAGAAAGCTCAACGCGGCAAAGGAGGTCTTGAGCGTTGCCTTGCCGGCGATACTTCGCGCGTCTACCTCGCCATTTCCATTGGTGACGATGGCATCGCCGGAAATGTCTCGAAGCCTCACGGATCCAAAGTCGTTGGTGACGACCGCGGAGGCTGCAGCCGACAGCTCGACCGCTCCGTTGGTGTTGGTCAGCTTGGCGGCGCCGCTGACGCGTCCGGCGCGGATGTCGCCGAAGCGATTGTCGACGGTCAGTATTCCCTGGATGCCTTCGGCACTCACGTTGCCGTTGCCGCTGATGACCGATAGGTTGCCGCCAATCTGGCTGGCTTCGGTGGGTCCAAACGCGTTTTCAACCTTGTGCTCGCCGGCGCAGCCGGTGATCGCCACGCGACCGTGCGAGTTGACGAGCGTCGACCCAGCCTTGAGCGATTCCACCGTCAGATTTCCAAAGTGGTTCTCCACGTCCAGCGGCATCGTCTCCGGCATGAGAATCGTATAGTCCACCGAGAACGACACGTCCTCTTGTTGACGGTCCCGTTCGTCGGGGTAGTCGGTTCGAATGACGATAGCCGTTGGCGTTTCCTCCACGTCTATTCGAACCTGACCGAGCAGGGCTTCGGCATCCGCCGAAGAGTCCGCCGATACCTTGATAGCGGCGCGCAGCTGCAACTCGGAGCCGGCGCGCGCCCCGATCCGAACATCGCCGAGCCGATGGTCCAGACGGAGCGACTGCCGGTTCGTGACCGTGAACGTCCGCGTGAGCTCGCGTGACGCGGTCTGGCGTTGCGCGGCCTCTTCGGCGCTCGACGAGGGCGCGGAGGCCAGCAGGACGGCAACGCACACCAATGCGCGGGGAATGTGACGTTCCACTCTAGGATGCATGTTTCTCCTGTTCGAGGATTTGCTCCAGCGTGTGTTGCTTCTGCCGGTAGATGAGCAACAACTGGTTTCGCAGGTGCGCGTTGAATCGGTTGCGCTCGATCTCAGCGCGGCACTCGGCAATGGCGGCGTCGATGGTCGTCAGCCGCTCGTGGAGGTTCAGGAGCAGCGGCGATGCCGAGGTGTCGGCTGCCGCGGCCGCCACGCTCGACAGGCGGTCGATGGCGCGTATGTAATCGGCTTCGGCACGCTCGACCTCCGCCAACGCCTGCTCGTTCAGGAGCCGCTCGCTCGTGCGCGCGAGGTCGCTCGAGGGTGCCGCGGGGCGAAGGAGCCGCCAGCCGTACCATGCCGAGGGGATGAGGACGAGGAACACCAGGACGGCTGCCAGCGCGCGCCACTGCGCCCTCGGCCACCAGGCGCCCCAGAGGTGACGTGCCCGAGACGCGTCATCCCGATCACGAATCGCCGACACGATCCGCGGCCAGAGCGCCGGGCTGTCCCATTCGCGATGAAGGGTACGCGCTGCCGCAGACAGATCGTCCCAGAGCTGCAGCTCCGCGCGACACATGGGACAGTGCGCGGCGTGGTCCCGCGCCGCCGCGACCGCGGCGGGGTCCTCTGACGCCAGGGCTTCTTCCAGCTCGTAGCAGTTCACGTTACGATCCTGTGCCTCCCGCCACGGTCGCGCCGCGCATGGCGGCCTTGAGCTGCCGCTTGGCTTCGAACAACCGATGCTTCGACGTGCCTTCTGGAATCCCCAACATGCCGGCAATCTCGCGATGCTTGTATCCCTCGACCTCGTACAGCAGGAACACCTCGCGGTGTGCCGACGACAGACCGCCCAGCGCCCGCTGTAACGCCAGCCGCATCGGATGATCGCCGGCGGGCGAGGGGGGATAGGGCTCCGCCTCTGGCGCCAGCGGCTCGAGGGACGGACTGGCGCCGCGCTGGCGGCCGATGTCGTGGCAGGCGTTGAGCAGGATGCGGTAGAACCAGGTCCACAGGCCTGCGTCGCCCCGGAAGCTCTGCCGGTGGCGATAGGCGCGCAGAAAGGCTTCCTGGACCGCGTCCTCAGCGTCGGAGACGTTCCCTAACATATTGAGTGCGAGGCTCTTCATCCTCGGCCCGTGAGACTCGTAGAGAGCCTCGAAATCCGCCAGGTCGATGTGCAAACGCGCTCCGTTAGGCTCTTGGACGGGCCGGGACGTGGAATCGTTTGGAGGGCGGGCCAGCATAATATGCTGCTGGAACAGCGGTGGTCATCGATGAGCGAGCGCCTCGATAAGGATTCCGGGGACGCTGGCAGCCTGATCGACGCGGCGCGTCGCGCGCGTGAGCAGGCGCTCGCGGCATTTTCCGGCTTCAAGGTTGGGGCAGCGCTGGAGACGGCAGACGGCGCCGTCATCACGGGCTGCAACATCGAGAACGCCAGCTACGGCCTGACGTTGTGCGCCGAGCGCGTCGCGATGTTCAAGGCCCTTTCGGACGGGCACCGAACGTTCGCTCGCCTCGCGATCGTGGCGGATACCGAATCACCGACGCCGCCGTGCGGCGCCTGCCGCCAGATTCTGTGGGAGTTCGGCGGCGACCTGGAGATTGTCCTGGGGAACCTCGAGCGTGAGATCGGCCGGCATCGCCTCGCCGACCTGCTGCCGCTTCCATTCGACGTCCGCACTCTCGGTCGCGAACGGCTCACATAGCGAC
>JBOGIN010000569.1:0-2886 GCA_050742275.1 Vicinamibacteraceae bacterium | reverse complement strand
GCCTTCAGGCCGCGCGACGAGGGCCTATAGGCCCTTGCTACGTGGTCATGGAACGGCGTTGGCACTGCGTTCCTCCGTGCGGCTCAGGAGCCAGGCTTCGCCATGAGTCAGCGGCGGTCTGTTGGGGCCGAGCCAGACGTCGTGCCTGCAGATCATCCACCGCGTCACCTGTTCCAGTGGCCTCCGCCTCCAACCAGGACGCGTCCAGAGACACCGAGCTCCGAGCTGGCCCCCAAGGCGGGCGTTGAGCACGACGTAGTGCCGGACGTCCGAGGCATCGAGCACCTGCTGGTCCACGGGACTATCAACGGGAACGAAGCTCCCGAGCACCACGCGAGCCCGGTACCGTCGCAGAGCGTCGTCTGCGGCACGCCGCTCGACCGCAGTCTTGGTCCGAGATGCCGGGCGGCGATCCGTCGCGATCACCGCGATACCACGGCAACCAAGCGCCGCGGCGAGCGATCCGTCACCGGCGCAGATCTCGAGCAGCGGCAACTCGTCCAGGCGACCAAGGGCTTGCGCGAGCGCATCGACGAAGGGGGCGCTCAGCGCGAGGAACCGGCGCGCCTCCATGCACTCGACGAGCCAGCCGTCTGCTTGCTCGGCGGCGGCAAGCGCGGCGAGCGTCTCCGCGTAAGACGCCAGTGCCTCGGCTTCGGGCGCCGTAGCCGTCACACGCTCGGACCGCATCGTGTGATGGCAAATGCATTCCATTCCCGCAACGCCTCGCCCTTGGTCATCTTGCCGTCGCAAATATCGAGTATCTCGTTCAGCAGCCGCTCGCCCGCCTGATCCAGAGGAGTGCCGTCGAAGATGTCGCTGACGTCCACCTCCATCGTTTCCTCCATCCGGCTCCACGACTCGCGGTTGCCGGTCAGCCGCATGGTGATCATCAGCGGGTGGTTGATGGTATGGCCGCCGCCGGTCGCGAAGCTCATGATTTGAGCACCGGCTGCGGCAATGCCCGTGATCGACTCGCCGCCGTGACCAGGCGTGTCCATCAGCCACAGCCCGCTCTCGCGACCGATGCGCTCGGCGTACCCCACCGCGCCCACGATTGGCGTGCTGCCCCACTTCATCATGGCGCCAAGCGACTTCTCCTCGATGGTGGAGAGCCCGCCCGCCATGTTGTCACCCGTCGGCTGGCTGCCGCGCAGGTCGACGCCGCAGGCGAGGATCTGCCGTTCCATCTTCTCGATGTAGCCCAAGACCATGTCGGCGATTGCCGGCGTCTTGGCCTTCTGTCTGATCAGCTCTTCACCGCCCATCATCTCCGTGGTCTCGGCGCCGAGGACGCGTCCGCCGGCGTCGATGATGCGATCGGCGACCCAGCCCACGCAGCGGTTCTGCGACAGGCCGCTGGTCACGTCGCTCGTTCCACAGTTGATGCCGTACACGAGCCTGTCCAGCCCCACCTTTTCACGTTGCTGTCCGGTGATCCTGCGCGTGAGCTCGACGGCGAGATTGGTGGCCTGCGCCGTGGCCTGCACGGCGCCGCCGGCGTTGCGGATGTTCACCACTTCCACCATCTTGCCGATCTTGGCGATCTCGTGGGCGATGGCTTCTGCCTCGCAGCCGGCCTCCTTGAAGTGGTCCAAGACGATGACCGCGCCCGCGTTGGGGTTCATGCCGTGGCCAACCAGGGTGCGGAAGGTCTGCGCCAGGTCCGGCGCGATCTGACACCGACCCAGCGGGTGCACGATGGGAATCGTGTTCTGGACCGTGTGCGCCACGCGCTCGCAGGTCGGGTTCGCATAGAGCGTCCCGCTCAGCAGGAGCACGTAGTTCCGGATCCCAACCTGACCATCCTCACGCACATAGCCGTAGAAGCTGTCTCGCATCGTCACGACTCCCTACCCGCCGAAGACGTCAGGTCGCCCCGCCCGCGATTCGACTCGATATTGTGCGCGTGCACGTGCTGTCCCTGCTTGATCGCCTGGGTAGCCCTGCCGATGTTGAGACCGTATTTGATGACCGGCTCCCCCGCGCCGATATCCCGTCTCGCCAGCTTGTGATTGGAGGGGAGATCGTCGACCAGCGCGATCGTCTCGCTCCCCTCGTGTCCCTCGACGGTGCATTGGACCCGATGGCCGTGAGTGCCTGGGCCGATCAAATTGGCGACGTTGTCGTCCGGGTGCACGATGAGCGCTCGCAACAGGGCTTGCGGCGCGTCTTCTGTACGTCTCATTGCTGGCTCTCTCCTCTGGGTCCGGTGCGCGGCCGTCGGCGACAGGATGGTCGCGCGGCACCGTTCGGCGCACGGATCGCGCATGCTAGTATGTGATATATGAGGCGCTTGCGAATCCCCGAAAATCTGACCTCGCTCGCCCACCGCCACATTCGAAGCTACATCCTCGAAGGGCATTTGGACGAGGGTGGGCGCCTCACCGAAGAGTACCTGTCACAGCAACTCGGGATCAGCAAGTCGCCCATCCGCGAAGCGTTGAATCGCCTGGAGGCCGAGGGTCTCATCCGGATCGAGCCGCGGCGCGGCGCCTACCTGCGGCTCTTCTCCGAGTCGGAGATCTCGGACCTGTACGACTTCCGCGAGGCGCTCGAAGCCCATGCCGTCACGGTCGCCAGGCTGACGCCGGAGCTGCTGCAGGGGCTCCGGCGCAGCGTGCAGGTGCACAAACGATATCATCGCGCCGGGGAGAAGGAGCGCTACATCGACGAAGACATCCGGTTTCACGCGATGATCGCGCAAGCGACCGGGAACCAGTACCTCGTGCGGGCGCTGGCGAACCTGCACGACCAGTTGAGCATTCTGCGACGCAAGACCTACGACCTGTCGAGCAGCCGCGCCGTGCCGATGCACGCGCGCATCGTCGCGTGCCTCGTCGAAAAGGACCGGCAGGCGGCCACCGAGGCCATGCGGGAGCATAT
>JBOGIN010000568.1:0-10581 GCA_050742275.1 Vicinamibacteraceae bacterium | reverse complement strand
CGGCATGCACACCCACCAGTCGCTGTTCCACGAGGGAAAGAACGCGTTCTACGATCCGGGCGCCCCGAGCGAGCTGAGCGCCGACTGCCTCCATTACATCGGCGGCCTGCTGAGGCACGCCAAGGCGCTCTGCGCGATCACGAGCCCGCTGGTCAACTCCTACAAGCGGCTCGTTCCTGGCTACGAAGCGCCGACGCACATCGCCTGGTCGGAGCGGAACCGCAGCCCGCTCGTGCGCGTGCCCGCGCCGCGCGGCGCGGCGACCCGCGTCGAGCTCCGGATGCCCGATCCCTCGTGCAACCCATACCTCGCGTTTGCCGCGATGCTGCGCGCCGGGCTCGACGGCATCGAGAATCGCCTCGATCCCGGCCCGCCGGTCGCGAAGAACATCTACAAGATGAGTTACCGCGAGCGGCGGCACCTGCGCATCGACGAGCTCCCCGCCAACCTCAGCGAAGCGCTCACGGCGCTCGAGAAGAGCGATCTGTTGCGTGACACGCTCGGCGACCACATCTTCGAGCACTTCCTCGAAGCCAAGCGCGAGGAGTGGTCCGACTACATCCGCCGCGTGAGCGCGTGGGAAATCGAGCGGTATCTGCAGACCTACTAGGCGCCTGCCCTTGTCCTTGCGCGAGGTCAGGAGCGTCCACCGCGCTGGACGGCGCCAGGCGACACTGTACGCAAAACGACCGGTTTCGTGCCCGTGTGCAACCTCACGGTGCTCCCAAGAGTCGGCACGAACTTTGATTCTCTAAGGAGCAGGTCGCGCCGGGTCAACGGGGTGCGTTTACCTTCAGGCAGGCGCTGGCATCGCCGTACCCCGTCGTTCGTGGGCGATCCGTGTGCGACCTAGACTCATCTCGTTCCTTTATCCCGTGGGTGCGACGCCGCCGTGTGTGGTGGTCGCACCCTTGTCGTTTCCGGAGGGCGAAAATGACTGGACGTCACTCACGGACATTGCTTCTCGCCGTGCTGGTCGCGCTGAGCGCCGCGTGCGCCACGCGCGCCCGGAGCATTGGGGATATCCAGACGAATCCGGCTCGCTACCATGACCGCCGCGTGGTCGTGGACGGCACAGTCGCGACGTCGTATGGCTCGCCTTTCCTTCCTTATCAGCTCTACAAAATCGAAGACGACACGGGAGAGATCTTCGTCGTCTCACAGGAACGGGATGGATGGACGCCAACCCGCGGTGCGCACGTCCGCGTGAAAGGCCGCGTGCAGCATGCTGGTGTGCTGGGTGGCCGGGCGATCGGCGTGCACATCGCGTCAAGGGATCTGGACGTCGTGGATCCGTGACGCGGTAAACCACGAAGGACACGAAGAGCACGAAGTTAAAAGGGCACGAAGAAGAAATCAAGCGGTTTCTTCGTGCTCTTCTTTCTTCGTGTCCTTCGTGTTCTTCGTGGTGAAAATCCTTCGTGTCCTCTGTGGTGCCTCCAGCGCCGGCCGTCAGCCCCTACGCTAGAATCTTCACGGCCACGGCCGTCATGTCATCGTTCTGCCCCGCGTTGCCCCGAAACGCGACCACCGCGCCAAAGACAGCGTCGACGATATGCTGGGCAGGCAGCTCGCGCGCCTGCCGCGCGACGTCGAGCAGTCGGGCGGCGCCGAACTCCTCGCCCCGCTCGTTCATCGCTTCGAAGATGCCGTCCGAGCAGAAGATAAACAAGTCGCCTGCGTTGAGCGGCATCGTGATCTCGTCGTACTGCGACTCGGCGAACGCGCCCAGGGGCACGCCGGCCTGCTCGATCTGAACGGCGCGCTCCTCGTTGCAGTGGACCGGGTAGGGGAGCCCGGAGTTCGCCAGTGTCAAGATGCGGCGCTTGAGATCGAACCAGGCATAGCACAGCGTGCAGTAGTACTCTTCGAGCTGCCGCTGGTGCAGGATTGTATTGATCGAGGCGAGCACGCCGGCGGGCGTGGACCGCTCGGGCAGATAGGGCTTTCGGAACGTCCGCGAGCGGACGAGCTCCGCCGCGAAGACGCCGTAGAGCGCCGCCGGCACGCCCTTGCCGGAAACGTCGCCGACCGCCACCACGAGGCTTCCGGCTTCGGCGGTCAAGAGCTCGTGGAAGTCGCCACCCAGCTCGCGCGCCGACGCGAAGCGCACCCCGACGTCGACGTTCCGAAGCCGCTTCGGCAACCCCAGCGGCAGCAGCGCCGCTTGCACGCGCTGCGCAAAGCGCACCTCACGCTCCAGCCGCTCTTCATTGGCGGCTACCGCCTCGTACAGTCGAGCGTTCTCGACCGCCACGGCCGCTTGACTCGCCAGCACCTCGAGAACGTGCAGATCGCGCTTCTCGAACGCGTCGACCTCCGGGCTGGCGATATCGAGCACGCCAATACACCGATCCTTGTAGATCATCGGGATGGCGACCTCGGACCGCACGTCTTCCATGACCTTGATATAGCGCGGATCGCGCGTGACGTCCCCCACGAGGACCGACTGCCGGTGCTCCGCCGCGTATCCCACCAGTCCCTCGCCGAGCTGCATCGGGCGCACGGTATTGATGTCGCCGTACTGCACGGCGCTCCTCACCTCGAGCAGATTGGTTGCCTCGTTGAGGAGCGCGATGCAGAAGCTGCGATAGTCGATGATACGGCGCGTCAACTGCGCAATGCGCGCGAGCAGCTCGTCGAGATCCAGAATCGACGTCACGTCGCGTCCGATCTCCGCCAGCAGCTCGAACGTTTCGGCGTCACGGCGCTGCTGCTCGAACAGCCGCGCGTTGACGAGTGCGACGGCCACGTGCGTGCCGAACTGACGCACGAGCGCGAGGTGGCTCGATGTGAACGCACCAAGCTCGCGGCTCAAGATGTTCAACGCGCCTATCACGCGCTTGCGGTAGACGAGCGGCACGACCAGCGACGACTGTACGCCCGGCACGAAGCCCAAATGGCGCGGCTCCGTCGACAGATCGTTCACCAGCCAGGCGCGCTGCTCGGCCACCGCCGCCCCGACCACGCCTTCCCCGACACGCAAGCGGACCTGCTCGGCAAGACCCTCCGGATACCCGACCTGGTAGCCAATCGTCAGCTCACTCCGCTTCTCGTCCAGGAGGTAGATCGCGAACGCGTCGAACGCAATCAGGCGGCCGATGAGATCGGGGATCGTGTGGAGCAGCTCGCCGAGATGGAGCACGGACGTGACACGCCGGCCGAGGTCGAACAGCGTCGCCAGCGCCTCGCGGTCGGTGATGCGCGCGATGAGCGTCGAAGAAGTGTCTGTGAGCGTCTCTTTCACGAGCGGGAGTGCCTTCTCTCGGGCGTAGCGCCGCCGGACCGACAGAGGACCGGTGTGCGACGCACAGGTTTCCGAGGCCTGTGATCAGAATTATACTGGCTACCGCGCCTGGAGCCCTGTTCCGAGCCCAGTTGAAGCATGTCCTCGCGGCCTCCCCTAGCTCCTCTTCGCGCCCGGCCTCCAGGTCGGGCCTGCAGCCCCCGGCCCAGAGGCCGGACCTGGGCCCGGACCTGGGCGAGCTTGCCGGCCATACTGCTCGCGGTGTCCGTTTTGCTGCCTGCGCTCGGCCTGGCCGATGGCCCGTCTGCGGCCCGGCGAGACCCGGCCGCGCGGCCCGGCGGCGCGCCGCACGCACCAGTGCGCGCGCGACACGGGATGGTCGGCTCGACCGAGGTCCACGCCAGCCAGGTGGGCATCGACGTCTTGAAGCGCGGCGGGAACGCGATCGACGCCGCCGTGGCGGTCGGGTTCACGCTCGCCGTGACTCATCCGGCGGCGGGCAATCTTGGCGGTGGCGGCTTCATGGTCATTCGGCTCGCCGACGGTCGCACCACGGCCGTCGACTATCGCGAGACGGCGCCGGCCCGAGCCGCACGCGACATGTTCCTCGACGCGCAAGGCGACGCCGTTCCCGACCGCAGCCGCATTGGCCCCCTCGCGGCCGGCGTCCCCGGCTCGGTCGCAGGTCTTGTCTATGCCCAGGAGAAGTACGGCCGGCTGCCGCTCGCCGACCTCCTCCAACCAGCCGTCGACCTCGCTGAGAAGGGATTCGTGGTCAGCGAGGCACTCGCAGGCTCTCTCGCGAACGCGAAGGCGCTGCTCGAAACGTTCCCGGCATCGGCACGCGTGTTCCTCACGAACGGCAAGCCGTACACCGCGGGCGATCGCTTGGTTCAGCGGGACCTCGCGCGGACACTTCGTCTCATTGCCAGCCGTGGCGCCGACGGCTTCTATCGAGGCCCGGTTGCCGAGATGATCGACGCGGAGATGAAGCGCACCGGCGGGCTGATCACCAAGGCGGACCTCGGCGCCTATCGAGCCGTGGAACGTAAGCCGCTGCACGGCACCTATCGTGACGTCGAGATCATTGGTATGCCGCCGCCGAGCTCGGGCGGCGTGGCGTTGATTCAACTCCTGAACGTTCTCTCGGCCTACCCCATCGAGAAGCTCGGGCACAACTCGCCAAAGACACTGCACCTGATGGTGGAGGCGATGCGGCGCGTCTACGCAGACCGCTCCAAGTGGCTCGGCGACCCCTCGTTCTTCGACGTGCCTGTGGCAGGACTTACCTCCCCGCGTTACGCCGTCGCGTTGCGACAGTCGATCGATCCAGAGCATGCGACTCCCTCGACCGCCGTACAACCGGGGCAGCCGGCCGACTTCGAGTCGAGTCAAACCACGCACTATTCGGTCGTCGACGCCGAGGGCAACGCCGTGGCCACGACCACGACGCTCAATGGCTCATACGGAAACGGCATGGTCGTGCCGGGCGCGGGGTTCCTGCTCAACAACGAGATGGACGACTTCAGCGCCAAGCCGGGCGTCCCGAACATGTTTGGCCTGATCGGCGATCGGGCGAACGAGGTCCAGCCGCGCAAGCGCATGCTGAGCTCCATGACGCCAACCATTGTCACGAGGGAGGGCCGCGCCCATCTCGTCCTCGGCTCCCCTGGCGGCTCGCGCATCATCACGACCGTCCTCCAGGTGCTCATGAACGTCGTCGACCATGGAATGAACGTGCAGGAAGCGGTGGATGCGCCGCGCTTCCATCACCAATGGCTGCCAGACTACATCCGCATCGAACGCCGGGGCTTCCCCAAGAGCGTGCTCTCGGCGCTCGAGGCTCAGGGTCACGCCATCGAGGCACAGGGCGACATGGGAGACGTGCATGCCATCCTGATCGATCAGCAATCGGGGATGCTCAGCGGGGCCTCCGACCCACGGATGGACGGCCGCACCCTGGGATATTGAGGTGCGACACGGAGGCCTCTCGGCCGCGATCGCTTGGTTGGGGGAATCCGGCCCCACCCTTGATCCCTTGATCCCTTGATCCCTTTAGCTCTTTACCCCTTTCCCCTTAAGATACCCTGATGCCTGAGCTCGCGTTGCCGCTCGACTACGCCGCCATCGAGCGGATCCTTCCCCACCGCTACCCCTTTCTACTGGTCGACCGGATCACCGAGCTCGAGCCGGATCGGCGGATCGTGGGCATCAAGAACGTTTCGCTCAACGAGCGGAGCCTGGTGCACCAGCCCGGAGAGCCCCCAGTGTTGCCGCCCACGCTTCTCACCGAGGCGGTGGCGCAGGTGGGAGCGATCCTGATTCTTGCCAAGCCGGAGAACCGCGAGAAATTCATCTTCTTCATGAGCATCGAACGCGTGCGCTACCGCCGGCCGGTCCATCCGGGGGACGTGGTCGAGATCGAAGCGCGCGTCGGGCGCATCCGGAGCCGAACTGGCGTCCTCCACGGCGTTGCCCGCGTCGACGGTGCCGTTGCGGCCGAAGGCACCATGACCTTTGCACTCGGGTCGAAGCCGGATCCCGGCGTGTAGTTTTGACAATCTGCGTCTTGGACGACGTCACGAACCGAGAGGAGCGGGGGCAGCCGTTCGCGGATAGTGCGGCAATCTGACGCGTTCTTGTGGGTTTCGCAGCTGGCGTTCAATTTGCACATACACGGGCTCGAGACCGCGCGCGCGTGGATGCCGTTTCCACGACCAGCCCAGCCTTGGCGCCGTGCCGCGCGGTTCTCAACCCCTTCTTCCGTGCATGATTAGGTCACCAGCCAGAGCTATTCGCGCGACATGCTTGAAACTGTCGCTATCCTCCTCGTTGTCATCTGGCTCCTCGGTCTAGTGACAGGGCATACGTTCGGCAGCTTGATTTACGTCTTGCTCGTCGCCGCCGGCATTCTCATCGTCGTGCGCGTGGTTAGAAGCCGACGTTTGATTTGAGCGCGGGCACGCGGCTATTTCTCACACGCTCTGAGCGTCTCGCCCACCACCTGCGGCACGGCCGCGCCCTTGTCGTTCCCTGCCCCGACAGGCTGCGGCTTGCGCCACCGGAGGGCCCGCACGGCCGCCGAGCCGCTGGGCGCCGACACGACGCCCATCCCAGCCAGGATCAAAAGCATCGCCAGGATCATCGCGAGCGTCACCGGCTCGCTGAGCAGCAGTGCACCTAGCCCCACGGCAATGACCGGATTGACGTACGCGTAGAGCGACACGGTCGACACCGGAAGGTGCCGCACGGCGTAGACGTAGCAGGCGAAGCCGACGAGACTGCCGGCAATCGTGAGATACACCAGCGCTGTCGCGGAGCGTGCGGTCAAGGTCACCGCGCGCCACTCGCCGAGCATCATGCTGAGCAATAGCATGGCTGCACCCCCCGCGAGCATCTGGATGGCGGCCGCTCCGAAAGGATTTTGGTCGGTGTGACGCCGCTTCGCGAGGATCGTTCCGGTCGCCCAGCCTGCGCAGGCCACCTCCAGTGCGAGCAAGCCGCCGAGTGAGCCGGAGGCCGCGCCATCTCGAAGGTCGGGCCACGCGAGCAGGAGCACGCCAGCAAAGCCGAGCACCAGCCCGCCCAATATGCGGCGCGTGATCCGCTCGCCACGGGGCAAGAGCGCGCCAATGCCCACCATCCAGAACGGCGTCGTGGCGACCATGACCGCCGCCATGCCGCTCGAGACGACTTGTTCGGCGAACATGACGCCCCCGTTGCCGACGCCGAGCAGCAGCAGCCCCACGAGCGCAAAGGTCGGCCAGGCCGCGGGCTTCGGCAAGCCTGCGCCGCGCGTCCGGATCAGTAGCGCGAGCAGCGTGCCGCTCACCAGGAACCGCGTGCCTCCCAGCAGGAACGGTGGAATGGTCTCGAGCGCGACCTTGATTCCTAGATATGTCGTGCTCCACAACAGACACACCGCGAGAAACGCGGCGTAGGCAAGCGTGCGCTGGCGGCCCACCATTACGACACCTCCTCCGCCACAGGGGGCGAGGGGAGCGGAAGCCGGGGGGTTTCCTTGATGGTCTCGAGAACGATCGTCGTACGCGTCGACGTGATGCCGCTGATCGCGCCGAGGCGCGTCCGCAGGATCTCCGCGATGTGCTGCGGATCTCGTGCGCGTACCTTGAGGAAGTAGCAGTCCTCACCTGCAACGTGGTGCACCTCGAGCACCTCGGGCACGGCCGCGAGCAGGCGGCTCGTGTTGTCGTCGCCTGGGCCCGAGCTGACACGCACCGCGATGAACGCCAGGAGCCGGGAGTCGAACGCTGCCGGGTCGACGAGCGCCGCGTATCCGGTGATCACGCCGCGTGATTCGAGCTTCCGAATCCGCTCCAGCACGGCCGACGGTGCGATGTCGAGCGCCCGCGCGATATCCGCCTGCGACATCCGCCCGTTGATTTGGAGCATCGCCACTATCTGGACGTCGGTTGGATCGAGGGTTGAGGAAGACATAACAGCACGTCTGACAGAATAATCTTCTCGCATATCAGTTATGTGACAAAATATATTCTTATTAAACCGCCAAGAAGTAGGAAACATTCTCTATATGTGCGCGTTGGCATCTAGTGGGTCGGATCCTTGTGATACAGTGCCGGCTGTCCGGCTGCTACATGTCCTCACGAGAGCCTTCGATCGGCACGGAGACGCTTGCCGCCGCACTCGACCGCTTCTTCGTCGCCATGCAGCACGGCATCTACGTTGGTGTCGTGTCGCAGGACACCAGCTACACGCTCGCCGTGAACCCCCAGGCCAAGCTGATGTTTGGCTTTACCCCCGATCAGGCCGATGAGGAGGTGCGTCTCTTCGCCTCGGAACGCTTCGTCGACGCTCAAACGCGGCGAGCGTTTCTGGAGCGATTGGCGGCAGACGGCGTCGTTCGCGATCTGCTGCTGCGGCTACGCCGGATCGACGGCCGCGTTGTCTGGGTAGAGGTGACGGCGCACGCGGATTCGGATGGGGACGCGCTTCGCGTCCAGGCGCTGCTCAGAAATGTCAGCGATCGCAAGCGGCTTGAGGAGCAATCTCGGGATATCTACCACCAGATTCTCCAGACCGAGAAGATGGCGGTCCTGGGCCAGACGCTCTCCGGTGTTGCGCATGAGCTCAATAATCCGCTGGCGACCATCCTGACCGTGGCCGAGCGTATTGCCGGTCAGGAGGTCACACCGCGCGTGCGTGAGGCCTTGCACACGATTCTAGCCGAGGCGGAGCGTGCGGCACGAATCGTCCGCCACCTGCTCACGTTTGCCCGAAAGCGCCACACGACACGGACGATGGTCGATGTCAATCAGATCGTGCGCGAGGCGCTCGAGCTGCGGTTCTACGGCCACGACGTCGACAACATCACCGTCAGCGACGCGCTCGTGCCCGGCCTGCCGCAGACGTTTGCGGACCCGCATCAGCTCCAGCAGGTGGTGCTCAACCTCATCATCAACGCCGAGCAGGCCATGCGCTCCGCGCACGGTGGGGGAGCGCTCTCGGTGCGAAGCTGGCACGACCCGGAGCGAGACGCGATCATGCTGGAGGTCAACGACGATGGACCGGGCATTCCAGCAGAAGCACAATCGCGGATCTTCGACCCGTTTTATACGACCAAGGAAGCCGGACAAGGAACCGGTCTCGGCCTGACGGTCGCCTACGCCATCGTTCAAGAGCATGGTGGCCGGATCTCCGTCAGGTCGGAGGTTGGGCAGGGCACCTGCTTCTCGCTCGCGCTCCCGGTCGCAGGCGGACAGTTGCGAGCGCCGGCACGGCGGAGCGCGCCCCAGACGCGGCTGGTCGAGGGGCTGCGCGTGCTGCTGGTGGAAGACGAGGTCGCCCTGGCGGCAGCGGTCGCCGACGCGCTCACCGATGCCGGGTTTCTCGTGGACCGCGCCGCTGATGGTGAGCAGGCTCTCGCCCGCGTCGAGGCAGAAGCCTACGATCTCATCGTCTGCGACCTTCGTCTCCCCCGATTGGATGGTCCTTCGTTCTACCGAGCAATCGCTGGCAAGACGCCAGCCCTCGCCCGCCGCGTCGTGTTCGTGACGGGAGACGTGGTGGGCAACGACGCCTCGCGGTTCCTCGAAGAAAGCGGATGTCGCTGGCTCGCCAAGCCGTTCCGTCTCGGCGACCTGTTGGCGATCGCGCGCGAGGTCGTCTCTGGATAGCGCAACACGACACCCGGACGCCCGCCGGCGTTGCGTGATTCCGACGAGGACAACCGGGCGCGGGCCATTCGGGTCTGCACGCTGGCGAGCTCGACGACGTCCCTGTCACGCGCCGGACGCGCCATGGCCACCGCTGAAGCTGGCGCCTCGCGCTCGGAGGTCAGCACCTGTCGCAACCGTGCGACGGCGCGGGCGTGAAGCTGTGATACCCGCGACTCGTTGACCCCAATCTCGGCGCCGATCTCCTTCATCGTCGCCTCACGGTAGTAGTACAGACCAATCAAGAGGCGCTCTCGCGGCGGGAGCTGAGCAATCGCCCGGCGCAGCAGGCGGCAGCGCTCCGCTGCCTCGAACTCCGCGTCTGGGGGTGGTGTCTCGGGCGGCAGACAGATCGCTGGCAACAGATAGTCGTCGGACTCGCCCGCGCAAGCGGCGGAGGTCGATTCGATGGTTCGAATGCGAACGACGGCCCGGCCCAATCGCTCCTCGGTGATCCCCAGCCGCGCGGCGATGTCGGCAAGCGTCGGTTCTCGATCCTGCTCACGGCGCAGGCGATCACGCGCCTCGTCGAGCTGACGCCGCAGCCGGCGCACACCGCGCGGCCATGCCGCACGCCGCAGGGCGTCGATCATGGCGCCGCGCACGCGGCGCTCGGCAAAGGTCTCGAAACGGATGCCGCGTGACGCGTCGAAACGCCGCACGGCATCGATAAGGCCGACCATCCCGTCTTGGACGAGATCGTTCAACTCGACCGAGTTCGGCATGGATGCCGCAACCCGACGCGCAAGCGCCTCGACGAACGGCAGATGATCGACCAGGCGAGCCTGTGTCTTCTGACAGAGCGGCTCCATCCTGCTCCCCCTCATCCTCGAAGGTCGATGGTGCCCCTCGCCACTCAACCCTCGCCGGCGAAACTCGCCGGTCGCGAGAGAAGGACGCAATCAGAGTGCCAATCGCCGATTTGTCGACAGGTGAGGCGTAGGACAGGTTGGGCTCGCTATTAACTGACTGAAATATAATGACTTATCTACTACGATGACCCTGATCCGAATGGCGGGCGCAGGTGTGATACTCCCCATGAGAGTCAGCGAAATGACGATATACTCCCCCCATCGTCGATTCTCTGACGACAGAGGCTCCCGACGCTCAATCTTCGGAGGGTAGCTGTCCCTTCCACTG
>JBOGIN010000567.1:0-1898 GCA_050742275.1 Vicinamibacteraceae bacterium | reverse complement strand
ACGCGCATCCGTGATGCCTTGGAAACTGTCACCTGATTTTTGTCACATCAGGGTTAACTCAGTATGTGCTCGATCATCGTCTCGTCAGATTTCAGGAGGCACGTGGCAGACGACTCGAGATGGCGCGGCGGCTGGTGCGATGGCTTCATCGTCCCTCGTCTTCGGAACCGACCTCGCTCTTGGAGGCTGTGCAGGCGTATTGCCGCGAAGGCGCGTTCGTTGATCTCGCAAGGCTCGCGCTGCTCGGTGGTGAACAACCGCCAGAACTCGGCCGTGCGTACTCAGAGCTTCTGACGCGTGCCCGAGATCGGCGCGAGCGCGAGAACGAGCGATTCGCGCGCCTGCTCGCTGCCGCGGGGGGAGCACCAGCTCCAGATCAACTTGCAATCGTGCCCGTCGAACGCGTCCTCGAGGATGTCGTAGCGCCAGTGGCGGGCGGGCAGCCCGTGCTGTTCCTGGTGATGGACGGTCTGAGCCGTCCGATCTATCACGAGCTCCTCGACGCAATCGCCGAACAGGGATGGCGTCTGTGGAAGCCGGCACGCCCGGATCTGGAACGAGCGGAGTGGGCGGCCCTCGCCGCGATTCCGACGATCACGCAAGTTTCGCGAACGAGTCTCTTCTGCGGGAGCCTGACGGCCGGCGCGGCCTCTCACGAGAAGCGTGGGTTCGCCGCTCATGCTGCCTTGCAGCAGCCGTCACGATCCCGTTGGCCTCCGGTACTCTTTCACAAGGGCGAGCTAGTGGAGCCCTCTGGCCGCGCGCTCTCGGCCGAGGTCAGGCAGGCGCTCACCACCCCGGAACAGCGCATCGTCGGAGTTGTGCTCAACGTCGTCGACGACCTGCTCTTCAAGGCCGAGCAGCTTCAGCCGCGTTGGACGCTCGATGCGGCACCGCTGCTAGGCGAGCTCTTCAACTTGGCGCACATCGCAGGGCGGACGATCATCCTGACGAGCGATCATGGTCACCTGCTGGACGATGACAGCGCATTTCAGGGGAGGGAAGCGGGGGAACGTTGGCGCGAGGATGCAGGAGCACCGGCGCAGAGCGAGGTAAGAATGATGGGGCGACGAGTGCTCGCAAAGGAGCGTTCGTCGGTAATCGTGCCTTGGAGCGAGCGCACCCGGTACGGCGCCCGTAAGAACGGCTATCACGGTGGCGTCACACCGCAGGAAGCCATCCTTCCGCTGGCAGTGCTCACCTCGAGCGAGAGCGGTCCCGCGGGATTCGTGGAGGCACCGTTAACGCATCCCGACTGGTGGTTTGAGTCTGTGGATGAGCCTCGTGTGCGTCACGTCGCGCAGCCAGAGCCTGTCTCCCGTCCTCGGAAGGAGAAAGATCGCCCGCTGTTCGACTTACTCGATCCTGCACGCGGCGCGCCAGCTCCCATCGCGGCTGCTGTTCAGGTGTCGTGGATCGATGCGCTGTTCAGATCGGAGAGGTACGCAGAGCAGCGAGGACTGTCATCCGGCCGTGGTCTACCGCCCGACGAGGAGGTGCGGAGGCTCTTGTTTGCCTTGAGCGAACGAGGCTGGACGCTGACCAAGGAAGCCCTCGCCCAACGCCTCGGGCTGCCTTCCTATCGTCTCCACGGCCTCATCGTCGCCACACGCCGCCTGCTCAATGTAGATGGCGTCCAGGTGCTCGATGTCGACGAGCCGTCCAGCACCGTGAAGCTGCATCGGCCGTTGCTCGAGCAGCAGTTCGAGCTGCACGAATCATGACGATCAGTCCACAGCGCCGTGAGCAGATCATCGGAGCGCTGCGGCGCGGCACCGTCCCAGAGTCGAGCCTCGATCTGCTCGCGGTTGGCCTCGAGCGGTTCGAGCCCACGCTGGACGAGGAGCTTGCGGGGCTCGAGCGGGGTGCCGGCGCGTTCAAGGCGGTGCGTGGCGAGT
>JBOGIN010000566.1:0-2672 GCA_050742275.1 Vicinamibacteraceae bacterium | reverse complement strand
CGGCCCGCCGACGGCCTGGCGGTCGACTTCGTTGTCGAGTCCGATCGTGCCCAACTGAGTGAGATCGTCCAGCGGGTGCGGGACGGACGACTGCGGACGAACATCGGCAACGTCTCGACCCTCGACGATGCCGTCGCCGCCTTCAACCCGACCGAGCGACGCAAGGGGAAGACAATCATTCGCGTTCGTCCGTGAGCGACACGCGCCCATTGATGCACGCAGCCGGACGGCGCTGTCCAGGTCGGCCGGCTGCGTCCTATCAGCCCCAACCACGGAGAGGCAGCCATGGCTTTCACGTTGAAGATCAACGGCACACCATGAGGTCGATGTCAGGCGGTGGATGATCTCCTCGTTCAGACCGCCGACAACACTGCACAGCTGCGAGCCATTAGCGACCTGATGTACGGCAAGTCGACGCCGGCCGAACGCGTACTAATGCTTCGGTCCCTGGCCGGTCCATGAGTCGGCCTGCTCGTACGCCGCGGCGATCGCGCGTGCGCCCGCCCAATCCGCGGTGTGGGAGGACTTCCGCGAGAACACACCGCCGAGCGTGCCCGGCAGGTGAATCTGACACTGGCACTTGCGGCCCCAGTCCTTGCGCCGTTCGTCCAGCTCGGTGGATCGGGAATCTTCAGGCTTGCCGGACTCGCATTCGAGGCGGTGCCGGCGATAGAGCGTGAGCGTCATGGCCTCCCCCGGTGTGGGCAAGCCATGGGCCACCTCTCCCGCGCGTCACACGCCATTGCACGCTGGCGCGCGTGATCAGACAGTTTTCGCGGGTTTTCTTATGATTTGTGATGGCGGAGAGGGTGGGATTCGAACCCCATAGAACCATTTAGAGTCTGTAACTTACAGAAACCACGTTGCCGCGAACGCCATGAAATGCCGTCGCTGCCGTCGCGCATTGCCCGCCATTGCCCGCTGACAGACTGCCGCGTTTTCACAAGCCGCCACCGCTCGTCGGTGCTCATGGCCATCGCTGCGCGCCGTGCAGGATGCAGACAATGTCGATCGTGTCGTCACGCACGCTGTAGATCATGATCCACGGCAGGGGGAAAGGAACAGCTCGCGCGTACCGGCCTTCTTGCCTGGGCGACGAAGTGTCGAAACTACCGCATTGCTTCGGGCGCTTCGTAGATTGAACCTCACTAAGCCCGGTGCGCGGGTTGGCGCGTAAACGAAGAGGTGGTCGGCAATCCGCTCAAGATCTGTCGCCGCCGCCTCTGGTCCAGCGCAGTGCATCAACGTTCGGCGTCGTGCTCAGCCGGCTTCCTGGCCAGCCGATCATCCGCCGCTTGGTGGCTCAGGGTCTGACCGTCGGCCACCTGGGCGAGGCCGGTCTCGACCTCGCGGATGAGCCAGTCGTCGTAGTCCAACGCCCGTTCGAGCGTCTCGTGCGCCAGCGCTTCCACCGACACGCCCCGGCGGGTGGCCGCAGCCGCCAGCTTGCCCTTGAGTTCCTGCCTGCGACAGGTGCAGTTCCATGGCTCAGGTGTACCTACGGGCTCCTGCCCGTCAATTGCCGTACCGGGGGAACAAGCCCACGTCGCGGACGCCTCCTCCAATGGACGTCACTACGAGCCTGCTTGAGGAAGGCGGGGATCCGCCTGAGTCAGGCGCGCCGGTGAGTCAGGACGCGCAAGATCGAGTCGAGGACAGAATCCAGCTCCCTGCCGACGTCTTCGGCCAGGAAGCGGAGGACGAAGTAACCGTTCTCTTGAAGCAGATGGTCTTTTCGACGGTCCCGTCGATATGCGACCGGATCCGATAGATGCTGCGCACCATCCAGTTCCAGAGCGACGCGCGCGTCGGCACAGAGGAGGTCGACTTCCAGCGCGCCCGCGCCATCGAAGGCGATCGGCAGTGGAGTGTTCAGCGCGAAGCGACCTCGGGTTTCGGGAAGCGATTCGAGGCGCCTGAAGATAAACGCCTCCGTCGCACTTCGAGCCCTCGCGAGGCCGTCCGCATCTGGCAAGACGGGACGAACCGCGTGCACGAAGAGTTGCGCCAGCGGATTGTCGACGCCATCACGAATCAATCGACGGACACTGCCTGAGTAGTCACGCTTCCACACCGGGTCAGCGGGCAGGGTCACATCGGCCGGCCAACCAGGAATCGCGCTGGCCGGCAGCAGCACCGTATAGCCGATGGCTTCATAGCCACGGCACCGGCGGTCGAACATGCGCGCGAGCATGGGCACGCCGACGTCTGCGTAGTCGTAGACACGCACCTCCCGTTTGGCGTCGTGCAGTCGGTGCAAACGCCCGGCGTATTGGGCCACCGTGCCACGCCACGACACCGGAAGTGTCAGAAACAGTGAGTCGAGGCGCGCGTCGTCGAAGCCCTCCCCCACGTACTTGCCTGTTGCCAGCAGCACCCTGCCCTCGTCGGCGGGAATCGTCCCGAGTCGCTCGGCCGTGGCCCGGCGCTCTTTCTTGCCGACTCCGGCTCGGAGGACGACCAGGTGGGGGACGTTGGGTGCCAGCAGCTGCTCGAGACCGTCGAGATGATCGTTGCGCTCGGTCAAGACCAGCGGAGACCGGCCGCTATTCACGGCGTCGGTCACGTCATCCGCGATGCGGCGATTGCGTGCCATATCGGCGACCAGTTCCTGATAGAGCGCCTGGAACTCAACTCGCCGGTCCGGATCAGGTGCCCGCCTGGACCGGAAC
>JBOGIN010000565.1:0-3171 GCA_050742275.1 Vicinamibacteraceae bacterium | reverse complement strand
GGTACGCCGTTGACGAGCGTATAGAGGACCCCTTTCGCGTACGATTTGGGCTTCTCGAACGAGCTCGTGTCGCCAACGGTCGCCGCATCGAAGACCACCACATCGGCGGCAAAGCCCTCTCGAATCTGGCCGCGGTCGCGGAGGCCGAGGATCTGCGCCGGCAGCGATGACATCTTGCGGACGGCGTCCTCGAGCGTGAGGACGCTCCTCTCGCGGACGTACCGGCCGAGAATGCGGACATTGGTCCCGTAGCTGCGTGGATGAGGGAATCCTGGCACGTCGAGATTGAGCGCGCTGCCGTCGCTCGCCGGCGCCACCCACGGCTGCCTCAGCACCAGGTCGACGTTCTCCTCGGATTGGTTGTGGAAGATACCCCTGATGTCGCCACGCTCCTGCGCCATCAGCATGATCAGGGTGTCGGCTGGATCCTGGTCCCCCCGCTGCTTGGCGATCTGGGCGACTGACATGCCCTCGTACTTTCGCGTCGCCGGCGTCGACGCGGCTGCCAGAACGATGCCTTCCCACCAGCCGTGCTCCTTCGACCACGCGATGAACTCCGGATCGTTCTTGACCTTCTCTCGCAGCGCCGTGTCCGTTGCGGCTTGCTTCAACCGCTCCGCGAACCTCGCTGGCCCTCCCTCACGCATCCAGAGCGGAAAGCATGCACTCCAGCCGTGCTGCATGGCTGTGTACGGGTACTGGTTCGCGGTGACGTCGAGGCCACGGTCGCGCGCCGCCTGGATCCGCGCGACATTGGACCGGAGCCTCGGCCAGAGATCCTCGCCGCGGATCTTGAGGTGAAAGATATGGACGGGCATCTTGACCTCTTCCGCGACGCGTAGGGCAAAGGCGATCTCCTTGTCTTGCTCGTAGCCCTCGCTGCCGTGGTGTGTGGCGTAATTGCCGCCATACGCCGCGGCCACTCTTGCCAGCGCGAGGACCTCCTCTGGATATCGCGGACCGCCGCTCTCGAAGCGGCCCACCACCCCCCAGGCTCCCTCTTCCATCGCGCGCGCCACGAGCTGCTTCATGCGGTCCAGCTCGGCCGGCGTGGCTGGACGGGTCTCATAGCCGAGCACGACACGACGCACCTGCTCGGACGAGACGTGCGAGATGACGTTGATGGAGGTGCCCTGGCGCTTCAGCACCTCGAAGTAGTCGGTAAAGGTCCGCCACCGAGCATCCGCGAGGCCGTCTCCCGGTGCTACGGTGCTTCCTTCACCGAGGACGTCGATGGTGACGCCCTGGCGCACCTTGCTCTCCGCATTCCCATCGGCGACGAGAGGCTCGTCTGAATGCGTGTGCAGGTCGATGAAACCGGGCGCGACGACCAGACCGCTCGCATCGATGACGCGACCAGCAGTCGCGTTCTCCAGCCGGCCGACCGCGGCAATGCGATCACCGCGGATGCCGACATCGGCGGCGAACCAGGGGTTGCCCGTCCCATCGACGACGTGCCCTCCCCGCAGGATGACGTCATAGCGCTCTCGCTGTGCCTGCAGCGAGTGAGCAGTGCCTCCCAGGAGGACCGCTGCGGTGAGGGTCGCCCAAAGTACACGCCGGCGGCGAGTCGACATGGCTATAGCTCCGCGTCCGACCTTGAAATCGCGTGTAGACGTTCACCAAAAAGGATGTCAATCGGTCTGCTGTGAGGCACGTCGATAGCCTGGTCCTCTCAGAACGTGGCCGGGCAGCGCACCGGTGTGCCTGCCGCGATCGAGGACGAGCACGCCGTTGACGATGACGTAAGGAATGCCCACGGGGTACTGGTGCGGGTCTTCGAATGTCGCCTTGTCCGCCACCGTATCCGGATCGAAGATCGTCACGTCCGCCCAGTTGCCGGTCTTCACGACGCCGCGATCGGCCAGGTTGATCTTCTCGGCGTTCATGCTCGTCATCTTCCGCACGGCTTCGGGCAGGGTGAGGAGCTTCAGCTCCCGCGTATAGCGTCCGAGCACACGCGGAAACGTGCCGTACCAGCGTGGGTGCACGTGCGTCTTGGCCATGGGGCCGTCGCGTGAGATCGCGGATCCATCGGAGCCGATCGAGGTGTACGGCCGCTTCATCACCTGCTGCATGTCCTCTTCGGCGTGATGAAAGAAGATCGTGGAGACGCTCCCGTGCTCTTCGAGCAGCACGTCGAAGAGCACGTCCACGGGATCGCCGCCGCGAGCGTCAATCAACTCGCTCATGCGCTTCCCCACGAACGGCTTGTTGCGCTCGTGGGACAACGCTACGAGCTGCATCCCGTTCCAGCCGCCACCGGTGGCGAGGTAGTGGTTGTACCAACCCGGGAGACCTTCCAGAATCTCCGTGCGCATGCGTGCGCGGAGACGCGGATCGCGCAGGCGCTCGAGCATCTTCTCGTTGCCGCCGTCGTGCGCCCACGGCGGGATGATCGATCGCAGGTTGTTGTTGCCGGCGCGGTACGGGTACACGTTCGCCCGAATGTCGTGTCCCTCTGCGCGCGCCTGCTCGATCATCGCGAAGATCTCGGAGACCCGCCCCCAGAGCTTACGATGCGCAATCTTCATGTGGATGATGTCCACGCGGATGCCGGCCCATTTGCCGACGTTGATGGCTTCTTCGACCGCGTCCAGAACCCCCTCGCCTTCGTCGCGAATGTGTGTCGAATAGATGCCGCCATAGTCGGCCGCCACGCGCGCGAGCTCCGCCAGCTGCTCGTTCGTGACGAGATTGGCGGGAGGCATCAGGAGTGAGGTCGAGAGTCCCATGGCGCCGTCGCGCATGGCTCGTGCGACCTCCGCCTTCATTGCTTCGATCTCCTTCGCACTGGCCGGCGTCATCGTCTGCCCCTTGACGTGGGTCCAGACCTGGCCCTGGCCGACGTACGAACAGATGTTCGTGGCGACTCCCTGTTGCTGGACGTGGTCGAAGGATCCACCGAGCGTGGTCCAGGGGCGCTCACCGCCCCTGACGGGGCCTTGCGACTCGCCTTCACCGAGCACCATGGTCGTGACGCCCTGGCGGATCATGCTCTCGCACCGCGGCTCGTCGAGCAGCGTCGTGTCGGAGTGGTTGTGCATGTCCACGAAGCCGGGCGCCACGACGAGGCCGGCGGCGTCGATGGTGCGACCGCTTCGGGCGCCGCGCAGATCGCCCAGCGCCACAATCCTTCCGTCGCGGATGCCCACGTCCTCGCGCCGGCTT
>JBOGIN010000564.1:0-6572 GCA_050742275.1 Vicinamibacteraceae bacterium | reverse complement strand
GAGCACCTGGAGCTGCTGCGCGAGTTCCAGCAGGTGGCCACCACACGTTACGCGGCCGGCCTCGCGCCACAGCAGGCGCCGCTGGCCGCAGAAGTGGAGACCGCGCACGTGGAGCACCGGCTGGTCGTGCTCGGGACCAATCGCCAGACGCTCATTGCGCGCCTCAACAGCTTGTTGCACCGCCCACCACAGGCGTCCGTGCCGCCACCCCCGAAGCAGGCAGCGCCTATCCCCAAGGCTCCTGCCGTTCCTAGGAGCGAGCTAATCAAGCTCGCCGTTGCACAGCACCCAGAGATCGTCGCGGCCCGCGCCCGCGTGGCCGCCGACGAAACTGGCGTGGAGCTGGCGCGCTTGAAGGGGCGGCCGGACTTCCACCCCATGGCTTCGTACAACTCGATGTGGGGGCAGGAAGCGCACCGCTGGATGGTCGGCCTCGGGCTTTCGCTTCCGATCTGGCGCGATCGTGTTCGAGCTGGCATTGCTCGCGCCCAGGCTTCGCTAGGGGAGCAGCGTGAGCAGCTTGCCTCGCGCGAGGATCGCATTGCAGCGGACGTGAGCGCGGCCGTGGATCGCCTCGAGGAAAGCCACCACGTGATCGCGCTCTATGAAAACCGTCTGATGCCCGCCGCGCGTGACCAAACGCAAGCGGCTCGCAGCGGCTTCGAGACCGGCCAGGTGGACTTCTTGGCGGTCATCGATGCCGAGCGCAAGCTGCGCGATGTCGAGCTGGGGCTCGCAAGCGCACAAGCTGATGCCCATCGACGCCTAGCGGAGCTGCAGCAGGCGCTCGGCGCGCTGCCGGGCGACCCCTGGCCATCGCCATCACCTTCGCAACCCGTACGTGACGACGCCACGGGGGCATCCGGCCCCGGGAGGCTGCCATGACGACAACACCACTCCGTCGGTTTCGGAAAAGCGGCCGCTGGGTGGCACGCGGCGCGTTGCTGTTGGTTGCTGCGATTGCCGCCGCTTGCTCCGGCACACCCGGCGATCCGGTCGAGGCTCAAGCAGGCCCCTATGCACTGACCGCACATCTGAATCCTGATCCACCCAAGCAGAGCGGCGGTACCGTTCACTTGCAAGTGCGTGACGCCAAGGGCGAGCCGGTCACCGGTGCCGACGTCTCAGTCGGCTATTTCATGCCGGCCATGGGGGCGATGGCCGCGATGAAGGGCAACTTGGACGTCGAGGAACGAGACGACGGGGTCTATCTCGCCGCGCTCGACCTGCCGATGGAGGGGAATTGGCGCATCGACGTCGCCGTGGCGGGCACAGCCGGTCGCGGCATGGCCGCCTACGGTCTGAGGGTCGGTGGCAAAGGGTTGAAGGTGGAGGAGAGCTCCGGCGCGCCCGCCGCATCCACCCAGCGATCCCGGACCCTCCCGAAGGAGCCCTACCCGGCACCGGTCTACGAGTCCCTGAGCACGGCCTTCACCGCGTATCAGGAGGCTCGCGCCGCGCTTGCGGCTGACAAGCTCGAGGGGGTCCCGCCGCCTGCCACGCGCGCCGCACAGGCGCTCGCGGCAGCGGCATCGGGGCTTGCGGATCGGAAGTCCGCGGCGGCCGTCGTCAGCGAAGCAGAGCGAACGGCGCGCTCGCTGGCGAAGGCCGCGGACATCGAAGGCGCCCGTTCGACGTTCGGCGAGCTGTCGCGCGCGCTGCTCCTCGTGGCGAGCGCCGACGAGCGCCTCACCGAGGGGCTCACCGTGTGGTCCTGCCCGATGACCAAGACCTTCCCGAAGTGGATCCAGCGCGAAGGGGAGAAGGAGAACCCCTACATGGGCCAGAAGATGCCCACCTGTGGCGATGCGAGTGACTGGGCGGTAGCGGCGCCTGAGAGCGCGGCCGAGACACAGGCCCATGCGCAGGCGGCACACGGCGCCAAGGCGGGAGACGAGGTGGCCTATTACACCTGCTCGATGCACCCATCGGTGAAAAGTGAGGATCCAGGTACCTGCCCCATCTGTTCGATGGACCTGGTTCCCGTGACCGAGCAGGAGGCGGCCACTGCGACCATCCGCATCGACCCCGCGCGGCGTCAGGAGATCGGCGTGAGGACAGAGCGTGTCGCTCGTCAGTCGCTCTCGAGTCAGATTCGCGCGGTGGGCATGGTGGTCTACGACGAGACGCGCCTGACCGACGTGACCTTGAAGATCCCTGGCTGGATCGGTGACCTCGAGGTTGACGAGCCGGGCCAGTACGTCCGGAAGGGGCAGACGCTCTTCACGCTCTATAGCCCCGAGCTCTACGCGACGCAGGAGGAGCTGCTGACCGCCGTGAGGAGCCAGAAGGTTGCGGCGGAGGCAGGGTCGACGCGACGCATGGACTATCTCGTGAACGCGGCGCGCAAACGGCTGCATCTGTGGAACCTCTCGGAGTCTCAGATCGATCGGATCACAGAGACGGGCGAGCTGCTCGAGTACCTACCCATCCCGTCGCCGGCCTCCGGCTACGTGGTCGAGAAGAACGTCGTCGCTGGGGCCGCGGTCCGGCCAGCCGAACGACTGTTTCGGATTGCTGGCATCGATCGAATCTGGGTGGAGGCGGAGGTCTACGAGTCCGAGCTGCCGCTCGTGGAGGTCGGGCAGCGCGCGACGGTGACGCTGCCGTACGCGCCAGGACAGGCGTTTACGGGGAAGGTCTCGTTTATCTATCCCTTCCTGCAAGGCGAGACCCGCACAGGCAAGATCCGCGTCGCGCTGCCCAATCCGAAGCTGGTGTTGAAGCCCGATATGTATGCCAACGTGACGATCGAGCGCGACCTGGGCGATCGGCTCACGGTGCCGGAGCAGGCGATCCTCTACGCGGGCGAGCGCTCCTTCGTGTTCCTCGATCTCGGTGACGGCCAGCTACGGCCCAAGCAAGTGAAGACCGGTCTGGTCACCGACGATCGCATCGAGATCCTCTCCGGCCTCACTCCTGGGGACGTGGTCGTGACCTCTGGCAACTTTCTGGTCGCGGCCGAGGCACGGCTCAAGATGGCCATGGAGCAGTGGCAATGAATGTCGACGCGGGGACGGCTCGTGGAGAGGGCCTCATCGCGCGGCTCATCTCCACCTCCGCCATCAACCCCTGGCTGACCTGTGTCTTCGTCGCTGCGCTGGCGGTGTGGGGCTGGTACGGGATGGTGCGCTCACCACTCGACGCCATCCCCGATCTGTCCGACGTGCAGGTGATCGTCTTCACCGAGTGGCAAGGGCAGAGCCCTGACATCGTTGAGGACCAGATCACGTACCCCATCTCCACCGCCCTGCTGGCGGCGCCCCAGGTGCGGTTCGTGCGCGGCCAGTCGATGTTCGGCATGTCGTTCGTCTACGTGATCTTCGAGGACGGCACCGACATGTACTGGGCGCGCTCGCGGGTGCTCGAATACCTGAACGAGGTCACCGCCCAGCTCCCGGCCGATGTCACGCCCACCCTCGGACCGGACGCCACGGGCGTGGGGTGGGTGTTCGAGTACGCGCTGGTGGATGAGAGTGGGCGTCACGATCTGCAGGAGCTGCGCAGCCTGCAGGATTGGAATCTGCGCTATGCGCTCGAGGGCGTCCCAGGTGTCGCCGAGGTGGCCTCGGTTGGCGGCTTCGTCAAGGAGTACGACATCCTGATCGACCCCAACGCCCTGTTGGGTTACCGCATCCCGTTGTCCAAGGTGGTGCAGGCCGTTCGTGACTCGAACCGGGAGGTGGGTGGCCAGACGCTAGAGGTCTCCGAGCACGAGTTCATGGTGCGCGGCCGCGGCTACGTGACGTCGACGGCGGACCTGGAGGCAGTGCCCGTGGGGCTCGGACCGGGCGGGACGCCGGTCACCGTCGGTGATCTGGCCACGGTGCGGCTGGGGCCGGCCCCGCGACGCGGCTTCGCCGAGCTGGGAGGGCGCGGGGAATCAGTCGGTGGGATCGTCGTGATGCGGTACGGCGAGAACGCGCTGCACGTCATTGAGCGCGTCCGAGCGCGGTTGGAAGAGGTGGAGCGAACGCTGCCCGAAGGCGTTGAGGTCGTCACCGCCTACGATCGGGCGCCCCTGATCGAAGCCTCGATCGAGACGCTTACGCACACGCTGATCGAAGAGATGGTCGTGGTGTCGATCGTGATCTTCCTCTTCCTGCTGCATGCGCGGAGTGCCCTGGTCATCATCATCACGTTGCCCCTGGCCGTGCTGATGTCGTTCATCCCCATGTTCTATCAAGGGCTGACGGCGAACATTATGTCGCTGGGCGGCATCGCGGTGGCGATCGGGGCGATGGTGGATGCGGCGATCATCATCATCGAGAACGTCCACAAACGCCTGGAGGAGAGAGCCGTGACCGTGGCGTCAGACCCGGAAGGGGCGAACCCCTCGCACCTCGCGACGATCGTCCACGCGATGCAGGAGACGGGACCGGCGATCTTTTTCTCACTGCTGGTGATCACGGTTTCCTTCCTGCCGGTGTTCACGCTGGAAGGGGTGGAGGGCCGGCTCTTCAAACCGCTCGCCTTCACCAAGACGTACTCGATGGCCTTTGCTGCGATCCTGTCGGTGACGCTCATCCCGGCGCTGTCCGCCTTGGTGATTCGCGGCAAGATTCGGGGCGAGGCGCACAACCCCTTGAGCCGGTGGCTCACCGGCCTCTACAGCCCAGTCGTGCGGCTCGTGGTGCGCTGGCCATGGCCGGTGATCGCTGTCAGCCTCGTGCTGCTGGGCATCTCGGTGGTGCCGTTTTCGAGGCTCGAGAGCGAGTTCATGCCGCCGCTCAACGAGGGGGCGATCCTCTACATGCCGACGGCGCCGCCTGGGATGTCGTCTGGTGAGGCGATCCAGGTGTTGCAATCGATGGACCGCCAGTTGGCGACCTTTCCGGAGGTCGTCAGCGTGTTCGGCAAGATGGGGCGGGCGCGCACAGCTACCGACCCCGCGCCCATTGGCATGGTCGAGACCGTGGTCGTGCTCAAGCCGCGGGAGGAGTGGCGGCCCGGATTGACTTGGGACGCGCTGATTGCCGAGATGGACGAGAAGCTCCGCTATCCCGGGATGCCGAACATCTGGTGGATGCCGATCCAGACGCGCACCGAAATGCTCTCGACCGGCATCCGGGCGCCGCTCGGCATCAAGGTCTTCGGCGACGATCTGGCGGAGATCGAGCGCGCCGCGACCGCCATCGAGGAGGTGGTGGCTCAGATCCCCGGGACTCGCTCGGCGTTTGCCGATCGCGCCACCGGCGGCTTCTACGTCGACATCCAGCCAGACCGCCTGGCCGCGGCGCGCTACGGGCTCACCGTCGGTGAGATCAATGACGTGGTGATGACGGCGATCGGTGGCATGCAGATCACCGAGACAGTTGAGGGGCGCGAGCGCTACCCTGTGGCGGTGCGTTACGCTCGCGACTTCCGCGAGTCCGCCGCGAGCGTGCACGAGGTCCTGGTGCCGACGTCCACGGGCGCTCAAGTACCGCTGGGCCAGGTGGCGGATATCTCTTTCGCCACGGGTCCACCGATGATTCGCACCGAGGATGCCCGGCTGGTCAGCTATGTCTTCGTGGATCCGGGGCAGCAAGCGATCGCCGCCTATGTGGCGCGCGCGCGCGAGGTCGTAGCCGACAAGGTCGATCTGCCGGCGGGCGTCCGTATCGAATGGGCTGGTCAGTTCACCTACTTCGAACGGGCCAAGCAGAAGCTCACGGTGGTGCTGCCGGTGACGCTCCTCATTATCATGTTCTTGCTGTACTTCAGCACCAAGTCGATGACCGAGGTCGGGATTATCCTGCTCGCGATCCCCTTCTCGCTCATCGGTGCCGTGTGGCTGCTCTGGGCGCTGGACTACAACCTGAGCGTCGCGGTCTGGGTGGGGCTGATCGCCTTGGCGGGCATCGACGCCGAGACCGGCGTCGTGATGCTCCTCTACTTGAACCTGGCGAAGGAGCGCCGCGAGCGACAGGGACGCCTTCGCTCGTTCGCGGACCTGACCGACGCGATCGTCGAGGGTGCCGCGCAACGCATTCGGCCGAAGTTCATGACCGCGATGGTCCTGCTCTTGGGGCTCATGCCGCTCATGTGGTCCAGCGGCACCGGCGCCGACGTGATGAAGCGCATCGCCGCGCCGATGGTCGGCGGCATCGTCAGCTCGTTCGTGCTGCAGCTCACCGTCTATCCGGCGATCTACGCGATTTGGAAGCGGCGACACCTGCAGAGCGCCGAGACGGCAGAGGGCATGTAGGCCCGACCTTCAGGTCGGGCGACTGGCAACCAGGTGTGTAGGCCCGACCTTTAGGTCGGGCGAACCTCGACCAACAACGGAGCGCGACAAGGAGGCGATGACATGACACATCACATACGCAAAACGGCCACGATCCTCGGCGTGCTTGCGCTTGTGGCTCTCTTCTCGGCCTGCAGCCGGGCGGCTGAGCCGAAAGAGGCAGGCAATCAAGCCGCGCTAGAGCGCGTGGAGCTCGAGCGGGTCTGCATGGTCAACGACACGGCTTTCGAGCGCGATCAGATCGCGGTGCAGGTGGACAACGCGACGTACTACGGCTGTTGCGAGATGTGCGAAGAGCGACTCAAGACGGACAAAGACGTTCGCCTTGCGGTCGACCCGGTCA
>JBOGIN010000563.1:0-5210 GCA_050742275.1 Vicinamibacteraceae bacterium | reverse complement strand
ATCTCAATTCGTCGCAGTATACGCCCCGAGGCGCTGCGGCATCTCAGCGACGATATAGGTCACCACCGCGATCGCGGCGGCGGCGCGCGAGACCTCCTCCGGTGTGATGCGCTCGACCGTATCCGCCGGCGTGTGATGGATGGTGAAGTAGCGCGACGGATTGCCTCCGAGCGACATCATCGGCACGTTGCCGGCGCGGGCGATGGGGCTGATGTCAGCGCCGCCGCCGCCGGCACCGACGCGATCGACGCCGAGCCGCGTGAGCAGGGTCGCAATCTCCCCCACGGTCTGAAGCCCGCGATCAGGCCCTGTGTAGCCAAGGCGAAGTGGCGCGAACACGCCGGAGTCGCTCTCGAGCGCCAGCACGTGCTGCTCTGCCTCGGCGGCATACGCGTCCCGGTATGCCAGCGCTCCGCGCAGCCCGTTCTCTTCGTTGGTGAACAACACAACACGAACTGTCCGGCGCGGATGGAGGTTCAATGTCTTCATCAACCGGAGCGCTTCCCACGTGACAATGCAACCCACCGCATCGTCTGACGCGCCGGTTCCGACGTCCCAGGAGTCGATGTGTCCGCCGACGAGCACGATCTCATCCGGCCGCTCGCGTCCCGCGATCTCACCAATCACATTGGCGGATTCGGCGTCCGGCAGCGTCTGCGCCTCCATCCGCAACCGGAGCACGACCGGCCGACCACGCTCCTGCATTCGCGCCAGCCGCTCCGCATCTTCGGCGCTGATGCCGGCAGCGGGAATCTCCGGCACGTCCTCGACGTAGGTCATCATGCCGGTGTGTGGCGTCCGGAGCCCCATGCTCCCGACCGAGCGAACCAAGACGGCTGCCGCGCCGACCCGTGCGGCTTCTGCCGCGCCGTTCGTGCGGTAGGTCACCGTCTCGCTGTAGCTCGTGAAGGGTGCGTTGAAGAGCACGATCTTGCCGCGCGCGTCTGGCACTCGGCTGCGTAGGTCCTCGAAGCTGCTAACGACGAGCAGCTCCGCCTCGATGCCGTCGGACGGCGTCGCTCGGCTTCCGCCCAGACCGAGCATCTCGAGCGAGGAGGAAATGGGCTCGACGATCTCGAGGCTCTCGCGGCCGCGCACCCAGCGCGGCACCTGTACGGGCTGCAGGCGCACGTTGGCCAGACCGTCGCGCTTCATCTCCGACGCCGCCCAGCGAACGGCCGCTTCGAGGTTGTCGCTGCCGGAGAGGCGCGGCCCGAAGGTGTCGGTCAGCGTCGCCAGGCGGCGCCATGCGAACGGTGACGCGAGCGAGGCGTCGATGAGCCGTTCAGCCACCGCCCCGTATGGCTCGAGCCATGCAGGCTTTGGTTCCTGGCCGGCCGTGGACACGCCGGTCACCAGCGTTACCGAGACGAGCCCGGCCAACATGACCGAGCGAAAGACACGCCCGTGGAAGACGCGAGAGAAGGAATCGCCATGCATATCCGGAAACGTCTCCGTTTCGGTCGTTGCTGACCGCGCGCTCGACCGAGGAGATTGTATCAACGCCTATCGGTCGGGCGGGCTTCCCTTGCCGCGGGTGAGCACGACAAGGCGATCGGCGGCGACGTCGGTCCAGCGCTCACGGGATCCATCCGGCCATTCCACGAGAACGGCGCCGATGGCAGCATCGGCGCCGAGGCCGACGTGGACACGGAGGTCGGAGGCGGAGAGATAGCTTCCATCGCTACGGACGCGCCGCCACAGCGTGGGCCGTCCCTGGCGCGTGACGCCCACGCGTGCGCCGACACCCCAGCGGTTGCGCGCGCCATTGTCCAGTCTGACCGAGAGCCAATGCCGATCCCCGCGAGCTTCATTGAGCAGCAGCCGCAGCGGACCGGCGTTATTGGTGACGAGGATGTCGACGTCGCCGTCGTTGTCGATGTCGCCGAACGCGGCGCCGCGGCCGACCTCGAGGGGCGCCAGAGCCGGGCCAGCCTCGGCGGTCACCTCTTTCAAGCGTCCCCGCTCTTCCTGGTGGAAGAGTTGATTGCGCTGCCGGAACGGCTGGGGCTGTCCTCGCTGCTCACCGATGACGTTGACCGCCCCGTTGGCAACGAACAGATCGAGCCGCCCGTCGCTGTCGTAGTCGATCCAGTCGGTTCCGAACCCCGTCATCTTGGCGGTGGGCGCCGCGAGACCGGCCGCGCGGCGGCTGTCCTCGAAGTTGCCCTCCCCCTCGTTCGTGTAGATCACGAACGTCTCACCGGTGAGATTCGTGACGAGCAGGTCTTCGTCGCCGTCGGCATCGTAATCGGCGGAGGCAATGCCCATGCTGCCTTCGGGGCGCCCGTCGCCGCTGACGGCCGTCCCGGACAGCAGACCGTCATCCTCGAACGTGCCGTCGGCTCGATTCATCCAGAGCTGGTTGGGCGAGGCGTCGTTGGCGACATAGATATCGATCCAGCCGTCGCCATCGTAGTCACCGGTCGCGACGCCGAGACCGCGACCGAACGCGCTTGCGACACCGGAAGCCTCCGTCACGTCGGTGAAGGTGCCGTCTCCGTCGTTGCGGAACAGGCGGCTTGGCACTGGATTGTAGGCACGCGGACCGCAATAGTCACGGGCGCCGAGCGACTCGTAGCAGATCTTGTTGCTCGCAATCGTGAAGTCCACATAGTTGGCGACGAAGAGATCCAGGTCGCCATCGCGATCGTAGTCCAGAAACGCGGCGCTCGCGCTCCAACGGGGATCGTCCACGCCAGCCGTTTTCGTCACATCCGTGAACGTACCGTCCCCATCGTTGCGGTAGAGGACGTTCGATCCAAACGTCGTCACGTACAGGTCGAGGTGGCCGTCGTTGTCGTAGTCTCCCACCGCGGTGCCCATGCCATAGGCGGCCAGGCCGGTGCCTGCTTCTTTCGTCACGTCCGTGAAGCGCAGCGTCCGCCGGCCGTTGGCGGAGGTGAGGTCGTTGCGAAAGAGGCGGGAGACTGCGCCCGCGGAACGAGAGCGGAGATCGTCGAGCCCCTGCACGGCGTAGACGTCGAGATCCCCGTCGTTGTCGTAGTCGAACAGTGCCGCGCCTGCCCCCATGACCTCCGGCATGTAGTACTCGCCGGAGGCGCCGTTCACGTGCGTGAATGCGAGACCCACCTCGCGCGCCGCCTCGCGAAAGGGAGGCGCGTTGGCGGCGAGCGGCCGAATTCCGACGAGCAACGCCGCCGCGGCAGCACAACGCGTCAGCAGGGAGAGTGTCATCGTAGGGCCCCCAGCTCCCGCTCGATGGCTGCTGCCAGCGCGGCTTGTCCGTGCGACTCGGCGAGTTGCTTCGCCTTGGTCGCCCACTCGACGCCGGTGTCGCGCTGTCCCGCGTGTACGTATGCGGTCGCCAGTGCGAACAGGTACCGCGGCGTCTCGGCGTCCACGGGCGTCGTCAGCTTCGACAGCTCGGTAATGGCCTCATCGAGGCGGCGCGCGCCGATGAGCATCCGGCCGACGTTGAAGCGCGCCAGGCGGAACGTGGGCGCGTCGCTGACCGCGCGCTGGTAGGCCTTCAGTGCTTCATCCAGGCGGCCCTCTCGCTCCAGCAGCTGGCCAAGGTTGTTGTGCGCGGAGGCGTGTCGCGGATTGACCTCGAGCGCCTTGCGATACGCTTCGGCAGCCTCGTCGTAGCGCTGCTGCAGGCCGAGCAGCACGCCGTAGTTGAAGTGGGCTTCGTCTGACTGGTGGCCGGCGCGCAGGATCGCCTGGTAGTGGGCTTCCGCCTTCTGCCACTGCTTCAGGCGGCCGTAGAGCGAGATCAAGTTCGCGTGCGCCTGCACGAAGTCAGGGTTGGCGGCCAGCGCCGCTTCGTGCGCCTGCACGGCCTCGTCGAGCTGCCCGGCTTTGGCCAGCTCGAGGCCCCGCTGCGCCTGCGCGCGCGAGTCGACCTTCAGCGCGCGCACGCCAGCAAGCACCGGATCGTCGACGCCGGGCCAGCGTGTGCCGTACTTCTGGTGCAGCTCGAGCTCGGTGCGCGCCTCGTCTCTGCGATCGACGTCGCGATACGCCATGGCGAGCGCGTAGTGCGCTGCGCCGAACTCCGGGAACAGGCGGCACGCGCGCCGGTAGTGGGCGATGGCCTCC
Source organism: Vicinamibacteraceae bacterium (assembly GCA_050742275.1). Classification (GTDB taxonomy): domain Bacteria; phylum Acidobacteriota; class Vicinamibacteria; order Vicinamibacterales; family Vicinamibacteraceae; genus WHTT01. Next base: position 1,145 of record JBOGIN010000563.1, on the reverse strand, counting down.
TCGGTGCGGCCATCCTCGGCCGCGAGGCGTCCGAGGTTGTATTCTGCCGGCGCGGCGGCCTCCGGCTCGCGTGCGAGCGCTTCGAGCTGGCGAGCGCTTTTCTCGCGCGCCGCCGTCTCGAGCAGCGCCTCGGCCAGCATGATGCGAGCCGGCAGGTAATCCGGCCGGAGCGCCAGCGCGGTCTCGAGCCAGCGAACGACCTCTGCGTAGTGCTTGGTGCGCGCGGCAATCACGGCCGCCAGATAGGGCCAGTCGAATGTCTTGGGCGCCAGGGCGGCGGCGCGTGCGTAGGCTCTGGTCGCATCGTCCCACTGTTCCCAGGCATGCAGGCTCATCGCTAACCGACCCACCGCCGCCGCCTCGTTTGGCGTGGCGACGGCCGCGCGATACACGGGCTCGATGGCACGCCGTGCTTCCGGCGGGTAGGCCTCGAGCGGAAGATCGGGCGCCGGCGGCTCCTGTGCGGCGCTGACCGGCGCGCACAGCGCCGCGAACAGCACGATTGCGCGAAGACCTGGAGAGGGCACGTACGTAGCGCAGGCCTGTATCATGAGACGGGTGGCAAGCCCTTCCGGCGAAGTTGATGGATCCGAGACGGAAACTAATCTTTTGTGACGCCGGTGTCAACGGCGCGGGAATCGCCGCCTAACGTCGTGGTGGGCGTACAAAAAAGAACGCCGGCAGGGGTATAATGCCTGCCGGCGTTTGTGTGTGGACGAGGTCTGCGTGACGCTTTCAGAAGGCGAACCGCAGACCCAGCTGTACGCGGCGTGGGGAGCCGGGACTGCGGACCCTCATGAAATCCACGCTATTAATGTCGGTGACGGGATTACCCCAACGCGTGTGGTTGAGGACATTGGCCGACTCCGCCCGAAGCTCCATGCGGTATCTTCCGACCGTGAAGGCCCGGAAGAGCGAGAAGTCGAGATTCCATTGCGACGGACCGCGCAAGAAGTTGCGGCCTGTGTTGCCCCAGTTGTCGCCTGGCTGCGCGAAGGCGGACGGGTCGAACCAGACCTCATCCGGCCCGGCTTCCTCCGCGACACGAACGATCTCGCCGACCTGCTCGGTCGTTTGTGAGCCGCCGCGCTGATCCAAGTCGGTGTCGTCGCCGCCGATGCCGAACGGTGTTCCCGAGAATGCGC
>JBOGIN010000562.1:0-2091 GCA_050742275.1 Vicinamibacteraceae bacterium | reverse complement strand
GGTGAAGGCCCCTCGCTACACCTCTTGGGTCCACGTGCGCTACTGATTCAGCTGGTACAGGCCACTAATGCCTATCTGGCGAACACGAGCAGGCTGTTCGCTGGCAGTACGAGCGCAGCGGAGTGGCTGAAGCCGTGCAGCGGCTGCGGCTCGGCGAGCACGCGGCCGCCATTCCCCACGACGTGTGGATTGACCCAGTTCTCGTAGACGTCGCTATTGAAGACCTCTTGCCACTCGCCGCCGTCCGGAAACGCGATTCGGTAGTCGAAGCGATTGAACGTCGAAAGGTGGACGACCACTATCACGTCGTCTCCCGTTCCCTCCGCCCAGCGATGGAAGGCGAGCACGCGGTCTTGATCGTGGACGTGCACGACGCGCAAGCCGTCCCCGCGCAAACCAGCGTATCGCCAGCGCAGGTGAAGCAGCTCACGCGTGAAGCGCAGATGGTCGATCATCTGTGTGTCGCCCTGGTCGAGGCCGGCCCAGTGGAGCAGCAGCTCGTCGTGGAAGTCCAGATTATCCGACCACTGCTTGTCCTCCAGCAGCTCCTGGCCCATGAAGAGCATGGGAATCCCAGGCGCGGTGAGGCTGATACCGGTCGCGACGCGGGCACGGCTCCTCCCGAACCAGGAGCGTGGATTTCCTGGGTCGGCGAGCCGTGCGATACGCTGGTCGCGGTCGCGATAGACGATGTCGTGATTTTCTGGCCCCTGCACGAACTGCCACGGCTCATCGAACCCGTCCGGCCAGAGGCTGCCGGCAAGCCCGGTCATGTCGAGCGGGCGCTCGTCCGGTGCGCTGGCATCGCCGATCACGCGGCGAACGGCGTTGCGGAGGCCGTCGGTGAGCGACGCGTCGAACCCGGCCCCCGCGGGCGGCGGCTTCACGATGTACGGATTGACGTTCCAGTACTCGGCTTTATCGAAGACGTGGGGGCGATGGTAGCGGAGCGTCGAGGTGAGGTCCTGACAGAAGCGCCAGCCGTGCGGCGCGCCATCGTGGTCGATGACGCTCACCTGATCGTAGCGGAGGCCGTCGATGCGGTACTCGTCCAGAAAGAACTTCGCGTTCTGGATGAGGAAGTCCCGCACCTCGGGCTTCGCGAAGTCGAACACCAGTCCGCCGGCGTGGCCCTTGTCGGTGAAATAGAGCGAGTTGCGCTGCCCGCCCTCCGTCGGTTGCCGGTCGAAGAAGTACAAGCTCTCGTCACCGAAGTCCCCGCCGGCATGGTTGTATACGACGTCGAGGATCACACCCAGCCCGTGGAGGTGACACAGATCCACGAGAGCCTTGAGCTGATTCATCTCGCCGCGCAAGTCCTCGAGCCTGTAGACGGCCAGCTCTTTGGCCTCCAGCAATTGGTTCACCGCATCGGCGTACGGAGGCAGGTCGATCTCTTCGACGGCAAAGTCCATCTCGGGTGAGAAATAGTCCGTGCCGTTGTACCCAAGGCTGAACGTCGTCTGGAACTCCTGGATCGGCAGGAGCTGAATGGCCGTCACGCCGAGATCCGCCAGATATGGCACCTTGCACGCCACGTCCAGGAACGTGCCTCCCTTCTTTGGGAGGTTCGGCGTGAAGAACGTGCCGACATGGAGCTGATAGATGACAAAGTCCTGAAACCTCGGCGTCACGAAGCCGCTCTGGTGCCAGGGGAAATCGGGACGCCGGATGACGCACTCGCTGGGGAACGGTGTCTGGAGCTCGCGGGCGTACGGGTCCCGCTTCGGGCCTTCGCTGCCGTCGCCGACGATGTAGAACATGTAACGGTGACGGTCTTGCGCTCCGGCGACGAATCCGAGCCAGTGTCCGTGCGCGTCACGAGTCAGCAGGCTCGCGTCGTTTCGCTCACGATTGTTGAAGTCCCCGAGCACATGGACAGCGCGTGCGTGGGGCGCCCAGACGCGAAACGTCGCGCCGTCAGCAATGAGGTTTGCGCCCATCGGGGTGTTGGTGTGAACGTGGTCGAGAGAGGCGGGCATGACACTCCTTGACACCGGCTGGGGTTGCACCGCTGATACATCGAGACGTACGCCGAGCGTGTAGAGTAGCACCAGAAAAGGAACCGGGTACCCTCTGCTTCCGGGAAGG
>JBOGIN010000561.1:0-4773 GCA_050742275.1 Vicinamibacteraceae bacterium | reverse complement strand
CCCGCTGGGCTTTAGCTATTACCGCCTCAACGACACCATCGCGCGCGCCAGCGGCCCCGCCGATTCCGGCACGTCAGAGCTTCAATCGCTCGTGACACATCAGGCTGGTGTGACCATTTTGCAGTCCCTCGTGCCCAGCTTGGCCATTGGGACGACGTTGAAGCTCGTGCGCGGACGCGCCGCACACGACATCGTGACCGATACGGGAGCCGATCCCATCGATACGGCCAACGCTCTGCCGGCCCAGAGCAGCACCGCCTTCGATCTGGACGTTGGCGCCATGGCCTCGGTCGGCCTCCTGCGCCTGGGGGTGGTCGTACGAAATGTACGGGAGCCCACCTTCGAAACCCCGGATGAGACCGGTCTGTCACTGTCACGTCAGGCACGAATCGGCGTCGCGCTGGTCGCGCGGCGTGCCTGGGCCGTTGCCGTCGATGCCGACATCACGCGCACCGACACGGCGCTCGGCGAGCGCCGTAACGTGGCCGCGGGCGTCGAGCGCTGGCTGCTCGGTTCCCGAGTGGGCTTCCGTGGCGGCGTGCGGATCAATACCGTGGGAGGAGACGCGCAGCCGGTGGGAAGCCTTGGTGCGACCTTGCACCTGACCCCGACGTTCGCGGTTGACGCTCACTGGGCCGACAGTGAGTCCCCGGCGGATCGCGGCTGGGGAATCGCTGGACGCATGACCTTCTAATCGTAAGCCAGTTTACGTCGTCTCGTTCTTCGGCACGAGCTCTGCCGGTGGCACGAACCCTTGAGAACCCGAAACTTGACGCGTGTGAGTTAAGTTTCTGGGTTCTCAAGTGAGCGTCGGGAGGCGCGGCTGGAAGCCGCGGCTCGCTAGAACTGCCATCCCACCATGTCTTATCGTTGCGGAATCTGCGTTTCAGCAGTGGGGTCCACGAAGACGAGCACGTTTTTCTGGCCCATCTGAGCGGGTGACCCGCAGGCAGGCTCTTTGCTCATAGACGGGCGTGGCCATCCCCCTCGGTCAGCTCCTCGTCGACGCCGGGACGCTCTCGATGGCCGAGCTCGACACCGCGGAGCAGCACCAGAAGCTTCAGGGCGGCAGCCTCGAGTCCTGCCTGGTCGCGCTCCATCTGGTCGGCGAGCGCGACATTGCGGCGGCGCTGGGCTGCTACTACGGCGTGCCCGCGGTCGATCTCACACGGGTTATTCCGTCCGCAGATGCCCTCGCGTCCGTCCCCGCCGGCGTGGCACATCGGCGGCGTCTTTTGCCGTTGCACAGGTCCGGTCGCACGTTGACCGTGGCGATGGCGGATCCGTCAGACCTTGGCACCCTCGACGAGCTGCGCTTTCTGACCGGCTGTCGCGTGCATGCGGTGGTGGCCTCCGAGCGCGCGATAGACGAGGCGCTGCAAGGCGAGTATCCGGCGAGCGCGCCGCTCGAGCGGGCGACACGTGCGCTCGAGCAGGAGCCAGCGGCCACGGAGGACGAGGCCGCGCGCGCCCGGACCGCAATCGAGCTCCCCGTCGTTGCGGGCTCGGACGACGCGGCGCCCGTCGTGGCGCTGGTGAACGAGCTGCTTCGTGCCGCCGCCCAGCGCGGCGCAAGCGACGTGCACGTGGAGCCGGGCGAGCGCGACGTCCGCATCCGGCTCCGCGTCGACGGCGTGCTGCAGCCGGTGATGACCCTTCCGCTCCGCGTGCGCGACGCGCTCCTCGCGCGCATCAAAGTGCTCGCGGATCTCGACATCACCGAGCGCCGCTTGCCACAGGACGGACGGATCAAGCTGCGACTCCCCGGCACGCTCGGGCGCATGCTGGATGTTCGCGTCTCGTCCCTGCCCGCGCTGCACGGAGAGAAGCTCGTGCTGCGGCTGTTGGACCGCGAGCAGCTTCGTCTCGACCTCGGCGCGCTCGGCGTGGATGCCTCGGCTCAGACGGCGTTCGAAGCAGCGGTGGCGCGTCCCTGGGGCATGGTGCTCGTGACGGGACCGACCGGTAGCGGTAAGACCAACACGCTGTACTCCGCGATCGCTCGTCTGGATACCACGCACCGAAACGTGCTCACCGTCGAGGACCCGGTCGAGATCCATCTGCCCGGGCTCACGCAGGTCCAGGTGCACGAGGCGATTGGTCTGGGCTTCGCGGAGGTCCTGCGTGCGTTCCTGCGGCAGGATCCCGACGTGCTCCTGGTGGGGGAGATTCGTGATCTCGAGACGGCGCAGATCGCCGTGCGCGCGGCGCTGACCGGACACCTGGTGTTCTCGACGCTGCACACCACCGATGCGCCGGCGGCCGTCATGCGGTTGGCCGATATGGGTATCGAGTCCTTTCTGGTAGCCGGCGCGGTCTCGCTCGTGTGCGCGCAGCGGCTCGTCAGGCGCGTCTGCCCTTTCTGCTGCCGGCCTCAATCCGTGCCGTCTCACGTCGTACGCTCGCTCGCGTGCGTCGATGAAGGCGCCGCGCCGCTCACCGCTGTCTCTGCCAGCGGCTGCCCGCGCTGCCATCGAACCGGCTATCGAGGACGCATCGGCCTCTTCGAGGTGATGCGCATGAGCGAATCGCTGCGTGAGCTGGTGGTTGATGGCGCGCCGCTCCACCGGCTGCGCGCGCAAGCAATAGACGAGGGGATGCAGACGCTCCGGCAGAGCGGCCTGCAGAAAGTACGGGATGGCATCACGACCATCGACGAGGTTCTTCGGGAAACGTCATAGCAGCTTTGAGCTTTGAGTTTGAGCTCGAGTCTCGAGTCCTGAGCTCGGTGGAGTGGCAGACACGCCGGGCTCGCGCGGGTGCGGGGGAGTCATGCCGACATTTGCTTATACAGGGCGACGCCGTGATGGACACGCTGTAACGGGCAGGCGAGACGCGGCCACCGCCGAGGCCGTGGCCGAGGCGCTGAGGCGCGACGGCCTGGTCGTGACCCGGCTCGAGATGCGTCGTGCGACCGGACGGCGACCGGCACGCGCGATCAGCACGCGCAAGCTGGCGGCCGCGACGCGGCAACTCGCGACAGTCCTGGCTGCTGGCCTTCCGCTGGTGCAGGCACTCGAGCTGCTCGCACGACAGGCTGCGCCACCTCGTTTTGCGGAGGTAATCCGGGCGCTGGCGCATGACGTGGCGCGTGGGACGGCCCTCTCGGAGGCCATGCGGCTGCATCCGCAGATCTTCGGCGCCGTCTACACGAGCACCGTCGCCGCCGGCGAGCGAGCGGGCGCGCTGGCGGCTACGCTTGCCCGTGTGGCCGGTCATCTCGATCGCCACGCGGCCCTCCTCGCGCGGCTCCGCGCGGCGCTCGTGTATCCCGCAGTTGTCACGTGCGTCACCGTCGTGGTCGTCCTGATCTTGGTGTGGAAGGTCGTGCCGGTATTCGCCTCCCTCTTTGCTGGCCTCGACGCGCCACTTCCTTGGCCGACGCGGCTCGTGGTGGACGCCAGCACGCGGCTCGTCGCCGTCGCGCCCGCGTGCCTGTTGCTGGGGGTACTGGCCGCGCTCGGCGTGCGCGTGGCCTACCGGCGGCCGCGAGCGAGGCTGTTCCTGGATCGCGCCATCCTCGGCGTTCCGGGTCTCGGCCGGCTTGCTCGAGACGCGGCGACGGCACAGTGCTGCCGGACGCTCTCGACTCTCGTCGCGGCCGGCATTCCCCTGATCGAAGCGCTGAGTGTGGCAGCGCGCACGGCAGGCAACCGGGTCGTGGAGACGAGGCTTACAGCGGCCCGGAGCCGCACCGCGCGTGGTGAGCTCCTCTCGGACGCGCTGGGGGCCACGGGTGACTGGCCTCTGCTGATGCTTCAGGTCGTCGCCGTCGGGGAAACGACCGGCGCGCTCGACAAGATGCTCGAGCGCGCAGCCGAGATGGCCGAGGAGGCCTTGGATACAGCCACACAGACCATCGTCACGCTCGCCGAGCCTGCGTTGATCCTCGTTCTCGGCGTCATCGTGGGGGGCCTTGTCGTGTCGCTCTACCTGCCGCTCTTCGAGCTCATTGGCCGGCTGTCTTAGGGGAGGGAGCGTCTAAGGGGCAGGATGTGACAGGGTGGGAAGGTGACAAGGCCTGCCCTCCTGGCACTTGACCGGAGTTGGCGGAACGCCGCAGGATGAACAGGGTAGTTGGGTGGGATGCCCGGAGGCACGCCCCCAAGGGACTGCTGGAGCGTGAGTTGAGGGTAGCGCATTGGATCGAGAGGTGGCGGGCACACGGTTTGCTCTCTGCCGGCCAAGGGAGAGCGTGCACCACCCGGTGCCCTCGAGACACCCGTCCGGAGGATCTTATGACCGCGCGTGACAGCCACGGCTTTACGCTAATCGAGCTTCTGATCGTTGTGGCGATCATCACCATCATCGCGGCATTCGCGATTCCCAATCTGCTCAGGTCGCGGACCGCAGCCAATGAAGCGTCCGCTATGGCGTCGCTGAAGGCCATTGGCGGGGCGCAGCAGGTCTATTCGGCCACCGCTGCGGGCGGTGGGTTTGCGGACGCGCTGCCCACGCTCGGCATTGCCTGCGGTGGTACAGGGCAGGCGTTTCTCGGTGCAGATCTGACCAGTGGCCCGACGGCGGTCAAGAGCGGGTACACGGTTGGTCTCACGGCGGCCAGCGGTGCTGCCGACGGTCCGGTTGACTGCAACGGCACGGCAACCAAGACGGGCTACTACGCCACGGCCGTCCCGGTGTCGCTGGGGCAGACGGGATCCCGCGGCTTCGCGAGCGACGCGTCGATTGCGATTTGGGAGAACACGAGCGGCGCCGCGCCGAGCGAGGCGGAGATGACCAGCCCGCCGACACAGACCGTGCACCCCATCAGGT
>JBOGIN010000560.1:0-3413 GCA_050742275.1 Vicinamibacteraceae bacterium | reverse complement strand
CGCGACAGCTCTTCCGTCGGGCAGCTCCGCGAGATCCAGGATCCGCGCGAGCGTGGGCAGCGCGCGCGACAGCGGCAGGTTGCTGATGTAGAAATGTCGCACGCCCACCTCGCGGAGGGCACGCAACGTCCGCGCGCAAATCTCGTCCGCCGATGCCCCCTCCTCGAACTCTCGCGCGATCGCGTTGACTGGCACAGGGATGAACTCCTGCAGCCGCGCCAGGGTCGACGGACGCGCGCTCCGGTAGTAGAACACGCCAAACATGCCAGGCAATCGGAGGGTGCGGCGGTCGCACTCCTCCAGAAACGCGGCAACCGACGGTCCATCGTGGTGCGACACAATCTGCGAGAGGTAGAACTCGGCGGTGACGCGCGCGTCCAGCAGATAACGCACCTGGGTAGCTGCGTCTCGATGCGGGTTCGCCCAACCGCCGAGCACCAGGTCCGCCTGTCGCTCGCGAATCGCTTCGCGGAGCTGCCAGGCGTGCTCCACCGAGCGTGCCGGCCCGAGGCGTCGATCTCCACCCAGGACGACGAGCGCGGGGAAGCCGTGCTGGCGCGCGCGGTCGGCGTAGGTCAGGCAGTACTCGAGCGTGTGCTTCGACGTGAGAAAGGGCACGACGTGTGAGCGATCCACGTCGTCGCCAAGGTTGGAGACCAGATGCCGCAGGTTGTCCTCTTCGGGGGCGCCGACGGCGCTGTCGGTCAGGAAGACGTAGCGGCCACGCCGCGCGAGCCCGCGCACGGCGTGATACGTGTCGATCCAGGCATCCATGCCGGCACGCGTGTCGAGCTCCACGCGTGGCGGTCGCAGCTCGGCTGCAATGACGTGGCTTTCGGTTCGCAGGGCGTCCAGTAGCACCACGAACTAGTCTAGTTCTTCTTGACTTTGTAGTCAGAGGGGACGATGAACAGGTCGTCGGCGAGCGGGTCTTCGGTGACGCTCTTCACGGTGGTGGTGAAGGACACGGCGCCCATCTTGCCCATCAGCGCAGCCATCGGTCCTTCACCGCCGATCTTGACGTTCATCTCCATCTCGTACGGCACGCCAAGCTTTGCCATCTGGCGGTACATCTCTGTCATGCTGCGTGCATGGCCAGGATTCCTCTGAGCTTGGCTCGGATCGCCCGACAAGATGAAGCCCTGCTCGGCGGCCTTCAGATAGAAGTTTTCGTAGTCCTTGGCGCCTGGCGCATTCTTCACGATGCACGCGGGTCCCGTCGTCGAGATGGACATCGGCGTGCTGCCCTCGACGGACATCGGCACTGCCATCTCGAGCTGGTACTCGTCGCAGCTCTGGCCGGCAATCTGTTTGCTGTTTCCCGTTGGCTTTAACGAGACCTTCATCTCGTCTGCTGTGATCTTCTGCAGGGTTGCCTGGACGTCCTGCAGGTCGTTAATGGTGGCTTCCTTCTTCCCATGGTCGAGGACGATCATCTGCTGGGCGTCGAGGTCGACAATGGTCGATTGCTTTCGATCGCCCGATGTGGAGTCTGCCCGCATCTTGCCACCTTTGATGTAGGTGACGGAGTCTCCAGAGAGCGCTTTGGCGAGTCCCCCCTTGCCAACCGTCGTTGCCGTGACGGTGACGTCGGCAGAAGCAGCGGTGGCCATCAGAGTTGCGCCAAGCGCGAGGATTGCTAGTTGGGCTCGCATTGTCACGGTCCTTTCGTGCGGCGTCCCCGCCGCCAGCGCTTCGAGACGGATGTTCGAGCCCTCGAGAACGAGAAACAGAACGCATTGTGTCGCGTTTCGAGCCCTCGAGTGAGCGTCGAGTAGAATCTGGAAATCGAGTGCGCCGCTTGGCCCCGCCGAGCCGCCGCACTACCGGGCCAACTCAGCCTACCACCGCTGCGGGAACACGGAGGCCACCTAAATAGGTAGGAACGTGCCGGCACCCCTGGCCGAACAGACGCAAAACGCCGCTCCACTCACGCTTGCGAGGCTGGGTCGGGTCACTCTCGGTTTCACCGGGCTCGTCGTCGCGTGCACCTGGCCGCAGGTCCTTCGCCTCGGTGACGGGGTGGTGGATCATTTCGATCCGCTCTTCAGCATCTGGCGCCTCAAGCGGCTCGCGCGGCAGATCTTCCACGATCCCAGCCATCTCTTCGACGGCAACATCTTCTACCCGGCACGGGGGACGCTCGCGAACTCGGACGCGACGTTCCTCGAGGGCGCCCTTGCGGCACCGTTCATCGAGGCGGGCGCTCCGGCGGTCGCGATCTACAACATCCTCCTGCTCGGCGGCATGATCGCGTCGGCCGTGGGCATGTACCTGCTCGCGCGCCGGTTGACGCGCAGCTCCGGGGCGGCGGTAGTGGCAGGCATCGTGTTTGCCCTTGCGCCGTATCGCTTCGAGCACCTCATGCACCTCGAGCTGCAATGGGCGCAGTGGATGCCGCTCACGCTCTGGGCGTTCCATCGCACGCTGGAGAGTGGCCGCGTGAAGGACGGTCTGCTCACCGGGTTCTTCCTGCTGCTGCAATTCCTCTCGAGCGTCTACTACGGTCTGTTCCTCGCCACCTTTCTTCTGATCGTCGGCCTCCCGCTGATCGTCTTCTGCCGGCGTGCGCCGCTCGCGCGCGTCATTGGCGCGCTTCTGGCCGGCGCGTTGCTGTCAGCCGCCGTCGTCCTGCCGTACAGCCAACCGTATCGTGCGAACGCGGAGCGCCTGGGAGAGCGCTCGAGGGAAGAGATCGAGCGGTGGAGCGCGCATCCCGAGAGCTACTTCGCGACGCCCAGCTGGAACGTCATCTACGGCGAGATCTCCGGACCGCTGGGCGACGCTGAAGCACGCCTCTTCCCGGGGCTCACGACGATTGTGTTGGCCCTGCTCGCGCTGCTGTGGGGGCCGGCCGTGAGGCGCACCCGCTCCAGATCCCGGCAGGGCTCGTTGGCTGGCGCCGGCATCCTGTGGCCGCTCCGGTTCATCTACTTTGGAGGACTGCTCCTCGCGCTGGATTTCTCACTGGGCGCGAACGGTCTGGTGTACCCGTGGTTGCTCGAGCCGGGATCCCCGTTTCGCGGGCTGCGCGCCCCCGCGCGGTTCGCCATCCTCGTCAATCTCGCGCTGGCGCTGCTCGCTGCGTGGGGCGTCACGCACCTCCGCAACAACCTTCAATCCCAGGCGGCGCGCCGTTGGGTGCCGGCGCTCTGCGCCGCGCTGTTGGTGATCGAGTACTGGTCCGCGCCGATACCTATCCGCCACACCCCCGACCGACCCCTGCTGGTGTACGAATGGCTTGGGAAGCAGCCGCCGAGTGTTGTCATCGAGCTGCCCATGTGGTTCAGCGGCGCCGATCCGCAGCACGACGCGGAGTACGAATACTACTCGACGTTTCATTGGCAGCGCCTGGTGAATGGCTACAGCGGATACTATCCACGTCCCTACCTGGACCTGATGGAGCGCATGCG
>JBOGIN010000559.1:0-7033 GCA_050742275.1 Vicinamibacteraceae bacterium | reverse complement strand
CTGCATGGTTCTCAATAGTCAAGTGGGACGCGAGCATGCTCCGAAAATCACGTCAAGTACTTTCTCGGGTGCGGACCGGCGACATAGGTGACACTTTGGACCGCCAGTCTATTTGTTACCTATCTTGGCGGTCGCACCCTTGGGTCCGGACTCCAAAACGCAGCACGTAGCTACCGGGCGCGGGTCATTTTTGGCGAGAAGGTAACCTCCTTCCACTCTCCATCGACGCGTACGAGCAGATCGCCGACAATGAGGTTTTCGTTCTTGCCCATGACACGAAATCCAAGGTCGCCGCCTGAGAGGACCCTTTCCGTGGATTTGGAGTGCTGACCGTACGCCGTACCCCAGGCCCCCGCTATGACAAGCGAGAGGACCCAAGCAGCGAGCAGAGCAAGTCTACGATGGGCAGTCATAGGTTCCCTCCAATGGGCGCGGTGTGGATTGTTCGCCGTGCGCACCTCCAGGGACGTGCGCCGCATAGCCGTGCGCGCTCGGCACTCCAGCCGGAGCTGCTCACATTTTGGCCCGTGCCGTATAGACGCCGGGCCGCTCGATTTAGACTGACGATCCTTTGGTCGGGGAGGTTGGCTTGCTAGCTCGAGCTGGCAGCGGTCAATCTGGCCAGCGGCGGCCTGTTGTATTCTGACCCAGACAATCCGAACGGTTGGGGAACCATGAGGGCCGTGCCGACGTTCGTTGTTTGCGCAGGAGCGATTGTGACGGGCGCATGCCCGCTTGCGCACGGCCTGCTGCCGCGAACGCATACGGTCTCGACATCTCCCGATGGCCGAGCAAGCGCTTTTGTTCGACAGCACCTCAATTCTGATCCGCCGGACGACCATCTGTACCTGGTTTCCCGGGACGGGCGCCCGCGGTATCTGATGGAGCTTTCCCCGGACTTGGACTGGTGCCGCACGATTATCTGGACGCCGGACAGTCGCAAGGTTGGCTTCTTGATCAGCGATCAGCGACTCGCGATTTTCGACAGCTCCACTGGTGACCTCGAGGCTATGCTCGTGCTCGTAAAAGCAGACGGATACCCTGGCACGCAGGGAGCGCGGCAGCTGGCGTTCAACGCAGATGGCTCTGCCGTTTCGTTCGAGCGGTTCGAACGTCCAACGAGGACACGAAAGACGAGAGCTTCAACACCCGACTGGGGTCGTAGCCTCGGCCGAGAGGAGCTGGAAGTTCCTACGGAACAGTTGCCCGCGTTCGACGTTGGCCCGTTCTCAATCGTTGAAGCGATGCACCGAGGACGTTCTATGGCGATGCTTCACGGTGTGGGCATCCGTGACGCCCCAGTGCAGATCAGGGTCTCTTGATTCACATCCCGACTTCCGCTCGACGACATGTACACTCCCGGGGTGAGGTGCCGATGTCGCGTTTGCCGGTCAGCGTGCGCAGCAAGTTGCTGGTGGCAGTGGGGCTCGTCTTGTTTGCCGTGGCGACTGCTGCGGCGCTCCAACCGGAGCGAGAGGCCAAGCCAGAGCGATGGTGGATGGAGGAGCCGTTCCGGCTCGTGCAGACCAACCTGCGCGAGACGGATTCAGGCCTGGACCCGAAACGGCTCGTCCAACGGATCGCCGATTTCCCGGCCAACGTCCTCCTCTTCGGGATGGGCGGCATCGTCGCCCACTACAACACGTCGATCGACTTCCATCGCCGGAGCCCCCACATGCCGCCGGGGCAGGATACGTTCGGCGAGGTGCTCGAGGAGGCGCACGCCCGCGGCATTCGCGTGATCGGGCGCTTCGACTTCAGCAAGGCGCCGACGGTCGCGTTCGAGAAGAATCCAGAGTGGTTCTTTCGCAAGGCGAACGGCGAGCCGGCCACCTATAACGGGCTGTATGCGACCTGCATCAACGGCTACTACCGTGAGCCAGCGATGACGATCCTTACCGAGGCGCTGGAGCGCCACGACGTGGGCGGTTTGTTCTTCAACATGTTCGGCCAGCCCTCGTCTGACTACAGTGGCAATCGGCTTGGCCTGTGCCACTGCAAGAGCTGCCAGAAGCGCTTCCAGGCGCAATACGGTCGTCTCCTCCCGTCGACGCCGGATGACGACTACCGCGAGTTCATCGCGACGGCCGTTCGAGAGGTGACCAGGGATATCGCCCGCCTCATCCACTCGAAGCGGCCGCGTGCCGGCTTCTTCACCTACACCGACGAGTACGTCGACGGCATCATGTCGGAATCGAACACCGGCCTCGACCGGCCCTTGCCGCTGTGGCCGTATTCGGCGAGCGACAACGTCGGCCGCGCGCGTAACTCGCAGCCGGACAAAATGGCCGTCAACCTCGCGATTGGCTTCGTCGATATCCCCTACCGGTTCGTGACGGTGCCGCCGGCGGAGATCCAGATGCGCTTGTACCAAAACATGGCGCACGGCTCCGGGCCTGCGTTCGTTGCCCTCGGTACGCTCGACCAGGAAGACATGAGCGGGATCAGGGCCGCCCGGCCGGTCTTTCAGTTCCATGCGGCGCACGAGGAGCTGTACGTGGGGCAGGAGAGCGCCGCCCGCGTCCTCCTGTTCGGCGAGGGAGGGGACAACTACCGCGGGCTGTTCCGAATCCTCAGCGAGCAGCACATTCCGTTTGCCGCGTCGGACAATCTCGACCTGCTCACCGGTGACCGACGCGACTTCGACCTCGTCATTACCGCGGGCCCCGTGCCCGCGCCGCTCGACCAATACGTCAGGGAAGGAGGCCGTTTGCTGGTCGTGGGCACCGAGGAGCCTGCCGGGATGTTCGGCGAGCCGGTGCGCAGGTGGACGGAGACACGATCAGCGTATTTCCGGATCCGCGACCACTCCATCTTCCCGTCGCTGAGGAACACGCAGCTGCTCTTCCTGGCCGGTGACTACGTGGAGATGGCGCCGGTTGGCAAACCGCTGCTCACGTTGATTCCTCCGTCGATGTTCGGACCGCCCGAAAAGGTCCACATCGATAGAGTCGAGACGAACGCCCCCGGCGTGCTGATGGCGAGCCGTGGGCAGGGGAGGGTGGCGTACGTGCCATGGGACGTGGGGAGCCTGTACTATCGTCACAGCTCTCCCGGGCACATGGGGCTCGTCACCGATCTGATCGATCACTTGCTGCCGAACGGCCGGCAGTTGAAGACCAACGCTCACCCGCTCGTCGAAATGACGGTCATGCGCCAGCCGCGCAGCGGGCGCACGCTCGTGCACCTCGTCAACATCTCCGGTCACTCCAGCACCGCCTACTTCTCGCCAATCGAGATGCGTGATATCGACCTCGCGATCACCGGCAGATTCAAGCGCGCCCGCTCGGTCCGCCTCAACCGCGCCTTGGCGCTGACCCAGGCCGGAGGTCACATGACATTCTCGCTTCCGCGCCTCGGCGCCTACGACGTCATCGTGCTCGAGTGAGGATTTCCCGGTCTCGGGACGATGCCCTCTATCCGAGGGCCTGGGCCAGGTCTTCCTTCAGATCTGCGACGTCCTCGACACCGACGGAGATTCGCAGAAGGCTGTCGGTGATACCCAGCGCCCGCCGGCGCTCCTCCGGCACCGAGGCATGCGTCATCGACGCGGGATGCGAGATTAGGGTTTCGACGCCGCCGAGGCTTTCGGCCAGCGCCAGGAGACGAACGCGCTCGAGCAGGGCCTTGGCCTTGTCGAACGCGCCGACATCGAAGGCGAGCATGCCGCCGAACCCGTTCATCTGCCGGCGGGCGAGGTCATGCTGTGGGTGCGACGGGAGCCCTGGATAATGCACCCGCTCGACCGCCGGATGTGCGTCGAGGAACTCGGCAAGCGCCAGGCCATTGATGTTGTGCTGCGCCATGCGTAGGGCGAGCGTCTTCGTCCCGCGGAGGACCAGCCACGAATCGAACGGCCCGAGAATCGCACCGGCGGCGTTCTGAACGAACTTCAACCACTCGATGTGATCGTCGCGCAGGGCCACGACAATGCCGCCGACACCGTCGCTGTGGCCGTTGAGATACTTCGTGGTGCTGTGGAGGACGAGGTCGGCGCCGTGCTCGATCGGGCGCTGGACGTAGGGGCTGGCAAACGTGTTGTCGACGACGACGACCAGGCGGTGGGCATGGGCGAGGCGGCACAGCGCGTCGAGGTCGGTCAAGCGCAGGATGGGGTTGGTCGGCGTTTCGACGAAGAGCATTCGTGTCGACGGTGTGAGGGCGGCTTCGACGAGGTCGAGGTCGGCGGTGTCGACATACGTGGCCGTGACACCACAGCGGCCGCGCACGCGCTCGAACAAGCGATACGTGCCGCCATACGTATTGTCGGTCACGAGCACGTGGTCACCGGCTTGCAGCAGCGTGGCGACGGCGTCGATGGCGGCCATGCCGGAGGCAAACGCAAAGCCGGCCCGCCCGCCCTCGAGCGATGCGACATTGGCTTCGAGGGCCGAGCGGGTAGGGTTGCTCGTCCGCGCATACTCGTGCCCTTTGTGGCGGCCGAGCGCCTCCTGCACGTACGTGGAGGTCTGGTAGATGGGCGTGATGATGGCGCCGGTGGCCGGATCGGGCTCCTGGCCGGCGTGAATACAGCGCGTGTTGAAGCGCGCATGCGGTGTCAGTTTCACGGGTACGTATCCTCGGTGTTGGCAGTGAGGCTCGCCCCTCGTGGGTCGGGCCCACACGACATTCTGGTATCATTTGGACCGCTATGCGGCCTGTTATGTGATTCTATGCTCGTTGCACGGCCGCATAGCGGTCCCGGCGCGCGGAGCGCGCCAAACCAGCACTTACAATTCGGGTGTCCCGCCGCCGTCGCACCTCAGGCTTCGGCGGGCAAGCCGCCTCATGGCACGCCGACCCGCCCCCGTACAACTCCGCCAGGCCGACCGCGCTGAAACGCCGTTGCTGCCCGTGCTGCTGCAACCGCAGGCGCCGCAGTCGCTGACGATTCGCCTGCGCGAGATCCTCGCCGGGCACTGGCTCGGACGTCTGTTCGTACTGGCGTTCGTGGTACGGATCCTCGTGCTCCCGTTCGAGCTCCTCGGCATCGAGCATGCGCTCCTCGAGCTGCTGCGCAAGGTCGCCAATCTGCTGCTGATCGGGATTGGTCTCTACGGCGGCGTGCGGCTGTGGATGATCGTGCAGCGGCAGCTGCTGTGGCGGGTGAGGCGGCGCCTCGTGCTCTCCTACGTGTTGATGGGGTTCGTGCCGGTCCTGTTGGTCGGACTGTTCTTCCTCTTCGCCGGCTGGCTGTTCCTGATGAACGTCGGATCGTATCTCGTGGTCCGGAGTCTCGACGAGCGCGTCATGGACGCCGATGAGGTCGCGCGCAGCGCAGCCGCCGAGATTGCCGACAATCCCACGCGCGATCCGGCCGAGGTGCTGGCGCGGCACGTGGCGACGTCGGCGGGCCGGTACCCAGATGTCTCCATGGCCGTCGTGCGCCTGGCGTCCAAAGACACCGTGCACGCGGGCGCCTGGGAGCACGCGCCATGGCCCACGACCATCCCGCCGCACGTGGTCGACGCTGGACGGTATGTGGACAAGCTGCCGATCAGCAATCCCGACCTGCCGGACGAGCCACGGCAACTGGTTGCGCGCGGCGCGGCCTGCGCGCCGCGGGGCGCGCCGGCCTTCTGCGCCGTTGCCGACATCCCCATGGGCGAGGGCGCCGTCGAGCAGCTGCGGCGGGAGGTGGGCATTCGACTCGAAGAGCTCGACGAGCGCCCGCGCGGGACGCGCAGCGCGCTGGCGCGGGATGCCGCCGGTCGCATTCCGTGGAGCACGCACTTCAGCTATCGCGATTGGGCGACCGGCAAGAGCCTGCCGCAGGAGGTGCTCTTCCGCGCCCGGCCGCTCGAGATCTACGAGCGCATGGCGGCGGCGCGCTGGGTGGGCAGCCAGTGGACGTTCGGCCAATTACTGTTCCTGTTGCTGCTCGTCGTGGCCAGCATGTTCCTGGTGATCTATGCGGTGGCGTTCATCATGGGCTTCTCGCTCGCGCGCTCCATCACCGGCGCGATCCATCAGCTGTTCGCCGCCACCGAGCGCATTCGCGAAAACGACTTCACGCACCGCGTCGAGGTCAAGACGCGTGATCAACTGGGCGAGCTGGCGGTCTCGTTCAACGCCATGACCTCGAGCATCCAGCACTTGCTGCGCGAACAGGCGGAGAAGCAGCGGCTGCAGGAAGAGCTGCGCATTGCCCGCGATATCCAGGCGTCATTGCTGCCGCGCGGGCCGCTCCAACTGCCGGGCGTGGCGATGGCGGCGCTCTGCGTGCCCGCACGAGAGATCGGCGGCGACTACTACGACTTCTTCCTCCTGGCGGAGGATCGTGTCGGTCTGCTCGTTGCCGATGTCTCGGGCAAGGGGACGTCGGCGGCGCTCTACATGGCGGAGCTCAAGGGGCTCATGCTGGCGCTGAGCAAGGTGTATCGGTCACCCAAGCCGTTGCTGATCGAGGTCAACCGGATCCTGTCGGAGAGCCTCGACAGCCGCAGCTTCATCACGATGACGTATGCGATCATGGACCTCTCGCAGCGCACGCTCACCTACGCGCGGGCCGGTCACACGCCGCTCCTCCATTTGCTCGCGACCGAGCCATGCGCACGGATCCTCACGCCGAACGGCCTCGTGCTGGGGCTGCGACTGGAGGGTATTGCTGCGAAGTTCGAGCAGCTCCTCGAAGAGGTCATCGTCCCATTGGCGCCGGGCGATCTGTGCGTGCTCTTCACGGACGGGATCACGGAAGCCATGAATGGCGGCGCGGATCTGTTTGGTGAGGGGCGGCTTTGCCAGCACCTGGAGCAGCAAAGACATCTGCCGCTCGAGGAGCTGCGCGAGTACATTCATCGAGAAGTGAACACATGGGTCGGGGAGGCGGATCAGCACGACGACATGACCATGATTTTGTTGAAAGTGGGTTGAAGAAGGGATCTAGGGATCTAGGGATCTAGGGATCTAGAACGCCAACCGGTTTGAAAGTAACACCATTACGCAGCCTTTCGCCCTTCGATCTCCGCGCGATGGAGTGTCTCCAGGTTTTGGATGGCGCTCGCGCGGCGGAGGTCGAAGGTGTTCTTGCGGA
>JBOGIN010000558.1:0-3076 GCA_050742275.1 Vicinamibacteraceae bacterium | reverse complement strand
AGTTCAGCAGCGTGTTTCCCTTGCCTGGCGCGCCGTAGCCGGCAACCGTCCGTCCGGCGCGCCGGGCCGCAATCAGGAACTCAACCAGCCGCCACTTCGTCTGCTCCACGCGCCGCGCGAAGCTCCCATATGTCTCGAGATGTGCCAGACCAGCCTTCTCTTCGGATTGGCGGACCGCCGCGACGCGTGGCGTCGGGCGCGACACGGTGCCATCCGAGCGTTCGAGGTAGACACGAAGAGAGCCGCCATGCGTTGGCAGCTCCTCGACATCGATGAGCGCGAGACCATGCGCGCCAAGTACCCGCTCGACGGCATGGAGCGAGAAATAGGAAAAGTGCTCATGATAGATCGTGTCGAACTGGTTGCCTTCGATGAGCCGGAGCAGATGTGGAAACTCCAGCGTCAAGAGGCCGTGCGGGGCGAGCAGCGTCGCCAGCCCAGAGACGAAGTCGTTGAGATCCGGGACGTGTGGCAGGACGTTGTTGCCAACGAGGAGGTCTGCCTGGATCCCGTCCGCTCGAAGCTCTGCCGCCAGCTCTCGGCCGAAAAAGCGCACAATGGTCCGCACGCCCCTACGTGTCGCCGCCTCGGCGACATTGGCCGCCGGCTCGATCCCGAGCACCGGGATCCGCTGGTCCACGAAGTGCTGCAGCAGGTACCCGTCGTTGCTGGCGACCTCGACCACCTGGCTGTGCGGCCCCAGGCCCATACGCTTCGTCATAGCGCGTGTGTATGTGCGTGCGTGGTCGACCCAGCTATCGGAATACGAGGAGAAATAGGCGTACTCCGAGAAGATCTCTTCCGGTGCGACGTATTCGCCGAGCTGCACGAGGAGACAGTGATGACACACGAGCGCGTGGAGCGGGTAGAACGGCTCCATGTGGTCGAGCTGATCCCGCGTGATGTAGCTCTCGCAAAGTGGTGACATTCCCAGGTCGACGAAGCTGTCCTTCAGCCGCTCCCCACAAGAGCGACACGTGTGGCGGCTGACGATCTCCTTCATTGGACCGTTTCGCGACGCCTCCTGTAAATTCTGCCCTCGCAGACCA
This sequence comes from Vicinamibacteraceae bacterium, assembly GCA_050742275.1. GTDB lineage: Bacteria > Acidobacteriota > Vicinamibacteria > Vicinamibacterales > Vicinamibacteraceae > WHTT01. The sequence goes on along the minus strand of JBOGIN010000558.1, from coordinate 2,027 downwards.
GCCAACGCCTGCGGCCCACCGCGTGCATCTGCCCATGGCGGGAATGTCAAGGGGTTGCGCTCCTTGCCTCGTGTTGCCACCGCAGCTCGGTGTCGAGCCTGCCGCTTTCCAGCAGCTCCTGAACGTGCAGGATGCGCAAGTATCTCCCGCTCAGGAGCTCCTCGCGCGTCAGCCCGTGCGCGCGATACGCGTCTCGGAGCTGGGTGATGCCGGCGGCGACGGTCCACGTCGGCCGGAAGGCCGGCAGCAGGCGACTGATCCGGCTGCAGTCGACGCGGTAGTTCCGCTGGTCGGGGCCGGCTTCGGCTCCAAACGCGATCCGGCTCCCGGGCACCGCGCGCTGGACCAGCTCGGCCAGCTCCCGCACGGTGTAGTTCTCGCTCGTCTGGCCGACGTTGAACGACGTGTTGTGCACGACGTCGAGCGGCGCTTCGAGGACGGCCAGAAACGCCCCTGCGATGTCCTCGACGTGGACGAGCGGGCGCCAGGGCGTCCCGTCGCTCTTGAGGAGCACCTCGCCCGTCGCGCAGGCATAGCCCACGAGGCTGTTGACGACCAGGTCCACGCGCAGCATGGGGGACACGCCGTATGCGGTGGCGCTGCGGAGAAATGTGGGGCTGAACCGACTGCTGGCCAGCGCCGCGACATCACGCTCCACGCGCACCTTGCTTTCCCCGTACGGTGTGAGCGGCCGGAGCGGCGCCTCCTCGTCCAGAAACCCGTCTCCGCCCGCGCCGTAGTTGCTGCAGGACGATGAGAACAGGAAGCGCTCGACGCCGGCGGCCTTGGCGGCATGTGCCAAGCCGACGGAGGCTTCGTGATTGATGGCATAGGTGCACGCCGGGTTGAGATCACCCAGCGGGTCGTTCGACAGCGCGGCAAGGTGGACGACGGCATCGAACCCCTCGAGGTGATGCGGCGTGACGTCACGCAGATCGAGGCGGAGCGACGGTATCTCGCCGTTGGACTCGCCAAAATGGCAGTCGCTGAAGAACCCCGTATCGAGACCCACGACCTCGTGCCCAGCGCGTCGGAGGATTGGGACCGTCACGGCGCCGACATAGCCGAGGTGTCCGGTGACTAGCACCCTCATGGATGTTCCTTCGATGAAGGGATCAGGAATCAGGCGTCAGGGATCAGCAGGCGTCAGGCTCTAGACTTCAGGCTGACACCTGCCGACCCCTGCATTGACCCTGGTCCCAGCGATGTGCAAGCAAAGTGCCAAACGGCAGTAGCGAACCTCGTCCGTGGCGGTAAGTTGTTTATGGGGAGAGGCTCACGATGCTCCGGGGCAGTACACGAGTGTCAGTCAATTGTCTACCTATGGAGAGTCTTTTGTCATCAGCTACACGGCAATTTCACCATGCGAGGAGGCGGGAGCCTTGGTCGTAAGTGGCGCGCTGAGAGGAAGCTATCCATGGCGGGAAACCGGCGGGCGGGGGCGACTGGCGCTGGCATGCCGCATGCTATCCTCAGTGGTGGGCGCTTCTTTGGCCGAGTACTCTCGGCTTGGGCTTCCAGGTCGAACTGGCTTCGGGCGCCGTTCTCGTTTGCGAGAGCAAGCGTCCGAGGGATTCTAAGGAGAGGTGGTATTGCGGGAACTCTGGAAGTATCGCGAGCTGTTTTATTTTCTCGCCTGGCGGGACGTGAAGGTCCGCTACAAGCAGACTGTGCTTGGCGTCTTGTGGGCGGTGATCCAGCCGCTCTTCACGATGATGGTCTTCACGGTCCTCTTTGGAAGGCTGGTCAGACTACCCACAGACGATGGCATACCACGCTCGGTCTTTTATTTCAGTGGGCTGCTGCCATGGCTCTACTTCGCCTCCACGTTGAGCCACGTTGGCAATAGCCTCGTGAGCAATGTTGGCCTAGTGAAGAAGGTATACTTCCCCCGCGTCATTCTGCCGGGGGCGGTCGCGATGGCTGGCATCGTCGACCTATCCATCGGGACCGCTCTGCTTGGTTTAATGCTTCTGTATCACGGAGTCACGCCGACGTGGTCTCTGCTCCTGTGGCCGCTCTTGATC
>JBOGIN010000557.1:0-3854 GCA_050742275.1 Vicinamibacteraceae bacterium | reverse complement strand
GTCCTGAGCCGCTTCAGCACGTAGTCTCGCGCCGCGGGCGTTCGATTCGTGACCTCCGCTTCGGTGAGCCGCTGGCGGGCGAAGGGAGGCGGCGCGAGAGGGAGCGGCTGCGTTGGCCAGGCCGCTTCGTCTTCCAGGTCTGACGCCGGCACCGGACGCTCCCGCACGGGAAAGAGCGAAGCGCCCGTCTCCCGATCGAACAGGAACACGTAGCCGTGCTTGGTCACTTGGGCCACGGCGTCGATGCGGCGCCCGCCGTGGTTGACCGTGGCGAGCACCGGTGCGGCCGGGAGATCACGATCCCAGAGATCATGATGGATCACCTGGTAGTGCCAGACGCGCCGGCCGGTATCGGCGCGAAGCGCCAGCAGAGAGTTGGCGAAAAGGTTGGCGCCCTTGCGATCGCCGCCCCAGAAGTCGAAGGCGGCCGAGCCGGTGGGCAGGAAGACGAGCCCCCGCGCCGCATCCACGCTGATGCCCGACCACACGTTCGCACCCCCGCTCCGCGTCCAGGCATCCGGCGGCCAGGTGTCATGACCGTACTCGCCCGGCCAGGGAATGGTGCGGAAGGCCCACCGTATCGCGCCCGTCCGCGCGTCGTACGCGCGAACGTGACCTGGCGCAGCCGCGCCTGGCCCTTCCGACACCCGCGTGCCGACGATGAGGAGATCCTCGTAGATGGCGCCGGGTGTGTTCGACAGCACGGTGAGGCCGCTGACGTCGCGTCCCAGGCCGCTCGTGAGGTCGACGCGGCCTGCGGCGCCAAAGCCCGGAACGGGTCTGCCCGTTCGCGCATCGAGGGCATAAAGAAACTGCCCCGCGCTCAAGAAAATCCGGCGGTCTCTCCTGCCATCGGACCAGTAGACTACGCCTCGATTCACGCCGAGCGCCTCGCTCCCCTGTGCCGCCTGCGCGAACGGATCGAAGCGCCACAGCTCACGGCCCGTCGCCGCGTCGAGCGCGAACGCGTTGAGCTGGGGAGATGTCGCATACAGCATGCCATCGACGACAATGGGGTTGCACTGGATCTGCGAGCGGTCGTCCGCGCGGGCATCGCCCGTACGGTAGGTCCACGCCACGCGAAGGCGGTGAACGTTGCCGCGGTGGATCTGCGCGAGCGGTGAGTACTGCCGATGCCCTGCATCGCCGCCGTGCGTCGACCACTCGACGTCGGTCGCGGCAGGCCGCCAGACCAGACCCAGGGCCGCCATGACGACAGCGGCCCACGACACGTAGAGCCCCAGGCTGCGAGCTGATGCCACGTTGGTCACGTTGTTATCCTTATCTCGCGAGGCTTCGCCTCGCTAGACAATAGTGCTGGCTAGGGAGGACCGTGCCTATGTTAACCGCCGAGGGATGCCGGAACCGCCGCGCGAAGCTATGGAGCCGCCTCGACCCGCAGCCGGACGGCGTGCTCCTGGGCGAGCCGCGACACCTGACGTATCTGACCAATTTCTACGCGACGCCGTTCACGTTTCGGAGCCAGAATGCGCCGGCGCTTGCGATCGTGACGCCCGACCGCACCACGCTCGTTGCCGACAGCACGCAGCGGATCTACAGCGAGGCAGCGCACGTGGATGAGGTCGTCGCGCCGGCATGGTATCGCGGCCGCGAGTCAGCGGGCGACCGGTACGCGCTCGTGATCGACGCCGTCGTCTCGCAGCTCTCGAAGGTGCGGGGCGCGCGCATCGCCGTCGACGGCGCCGTGCCGGCGGGCGTCATCGACCATCTCCGCCGCGGCGGCCGCACGGTGGACATCGTCGACGTTCGGCCGACGATTCGCGACATGGAGCGCCAGAAGGTTGCAGACGAGGTCGAGTTGATGCGGCGGTCGATCGCGTCTGGCGAGGCTGGGTTCGCGGCAGCCGTCGAGCGGCTTCGGCCGGGCATGACGGAGCTCCAAGCGTACGCCATGATTCAGCAGGCCTCGGTCGAAGCCGCCGGACACGCTGTGCTCGTGTATGGCGATTTCGTCTCCGGTGAGCGGACGCTGGAACATGGCGGCCCGGCAAGTCAACGGGTGATTCAAGCGGGCGATCTCTTCCTCCTCGACTTTTCAGTCGTCGTTCACGGGTATCGCGCCGACTTCGCGAACACGTTCGTGGTGGCAGGCGGGAGACCGTCGGTCGGTCAAGCGGAGCTGGCGGGGTATTGTCTGGAGGCGATGCGCGCGGGTGAGCGTCTCCTGGCCCCGGGCGCACGCGGCCGAGACATCGACGCGGCTGTGCGGGAAGCGTTCGCCAAGCGGCAGGTCGATGAACATTTCACGCACCATACAGGCCACGGTCTGGGCTTGGGCCATCCGGATCCACCGTATCTCACGCCGGAGAGCAGCGACACACTCGTTGCCGGCGACATTGTGACGCTCGAGCCGGGCCTGTACGTGGAGGGCGTCGGCGGCATGCGATTCGAGCACAACTACCTCATCACGGAGGATGGGTTCGAGACGCTGACGCACCACGCGCTCGGCTTACAAGGAACCTAGAAGTCGACTTCCCAAGGGTCTCGGGCGGCGCGCTACAAGCTCACGGTGACCATCAGCGCCGAGACATACGAGAAGCTCCGGCAGGCGCGAGACTTGCTGCGCCACACGATGCCAAATGGCGATCTATCTATGCTCCTGGATCGCGCCTTAGCGGTGCTGCTACGCGAGGCCTCCAAGACGAAGCTGGCCGCTACCGATAAGCCGAAGGAACCCCGTCCATCGGAGAGGTCGCAGTCCGGTGGAACCACACCACTCTTCTCACCGTAATGCAGGGTTGGAGTCAATCGCATGCGGATGCCCCACCAAGTAGTGCCCCTCGCCCTGATCCTTGCGATCCAGCCCCTGCTCCACGGCCAGGAATCGTCAGCCGCTTGGCCACGACGGGTGCTCATCACGAACGATAACGGCATTGACGATCCGAAGGTGGCCGCTCTCGCGCGTGCATTCTCCGCGCAAGCACAGACGTGGGTCGTGGCGCCTCAAAAGGACCGAAGCGGAAGCTCGAACCTCCTCTCCGTCACGCGAACGGGCCGACTCATGGGAACTCGAAAGGATCTCGGCACGGGCATCTCGGCCTGGGCGGTCGATGGCTACCCGGCGGACTGCGTGCTGCTCGCCCGTTACGGCATCCTTCGAGACAATCCGCCGGACCTGGTGGTTTCCGGGATAAACGGCGGTGCAAATCTCGCTCACGACTGGTTCGGGTCCGGCACGATTGGCGCAGCGCGCACTGGGGCGTTTCTTGGCCTGCCGGCCATTGCTGTGTCGGGGCTAGACGATGACATTCCGGGTGCTGTGGAGGCGGCAACCGGTTGGATCGTTGAGCTCGCTCAGAGCCCTCTCGTGCGCAATCTGCGCCCCGGCCAGTATCTAACCGTCAGCATTCCTCGGCTGCCGCCCTCCTCCATCAAGGGCGTGCGCATCGCGGAGCGCGCGGGCCTGCTTCTCGACCTCTCTTTCAAGTCCGCGGAGTCTGGCGAGACCAAGCGGGTGTGGACACTCGCGATGAAGGAACAAGACCCATCGTCGGCTCCTGGCCGTGATGCAGCGCTGGACGCCGCTGGATACATCGTCGTGGTGCCCATGCGTGCCGACGAGCACGACAGAGATCTACTCGGCAAGCTCCAGGCGAGTGACCTTCCCGCCTGGTCGCCAGCTGCGCCCCGCTAACGGCAATCTGAAGGATCAAAGCTAGGAGATCTCGACCTCGAGGACGCTGCCCTCGCTCAGCTCGAGCGCGTCGGTCAACGAGACGAGCGCGCGGCCGGGTTCACTCGTCACCTCGTGGGCAATCGCTTTACCGTCGACGGTCACACGACTCGGCGTCCCCGTCGCATCGATCTCGCACGTCCGCCACGGCAGCGTGCCG
>JBOGIN010000556.1:0-6648 GCA_050742275.1 Vicinamibacteraceae bacterium | reverse complement strand
CGAAGCCGCCATCGAGTGAACGGTGTTGGGTCGAGGCAGAGCCGATATGCGAACGATGCCGCACAAGATTGCCGGATTGGTCGTGACGGGCGTCACGCTTGCGGCCGCCCCTCAGCTGCTCGTTGCGCAGGAGCACGTACAGCCCATCTCGGGCGCGAGCCAAACCTACACCGTCAGCCCTGGAGGCACAGCAGATCCAGTCAACCACTCGGTCAGCATCCGCAATGTCGGCAGCACGTCCGTGGTCAACCCGAAGATCGTCCTGCGTGGTAGGGACTGGTCGACCGTGGAGCACATGCTGGCGGGCATCGTGACCCCCGAGATGTCGGCGGAGCAGAAAGCCCGTGCGATCTGGAGCTTCGCCCGTACCAATCGCTATCACTGGGTTCCGGCAACGCGTGGATTCGACGACGACGATCCGGTGAAGCTCTTCAACGCGTACGGATACGGATTCTGTAACGACGTGTCATCGGCCCAGGCAGCGTTGTACGAGCTGTTGGATCTCCCTTTTCGGCGGCGTAACCTCGGGGCACACAGCGAGCACAGCGTCATCGAGGTGTATTACGACAACGATTGGCACGTCCTGGACGCGGACCGCGATGGTCTCTACCTGGAGTTGGACAATAAGACCATTGCCGGTGTCGACGATTTAATCGCGGATCCCGGGCTCGTCGCGCGAGCGGGACCCGCCCACGCCGATCTCGTGGACATTTATGCGAACACGAGGCCCGGCGGCTGGTCGACCTCCCCCGCGATGGGGCACACCATGGGTCTGACGCTCCGGCCAGGTGAGGGGCTGACCCTCAACTGGCAGTCCTCCGGTCGCTATCACTACGACGGAAAGCTCGAGAAGCCACCGCCGCCCTTGCTTGCGGAAGGCGAGCTCGCGAGCCCGTTCGATCCATCGGTGTCAGGCGCGCGCCAACAGTTGGTGCGCGATTCGTGGATCCGCATGAGCGGCGAAGACGGCCGCGACCTGGCGCTGAGCCCGTCGCTGCTCGCTATTACCGGCGAGTTGCTCTATGCGGTTGCGAGCCCCTATCCCATCGTCGGCACACGCTTCGACGGCGATCTCTACCGGGCGGGTCCGAACGACCGCATCGAGGTGGCTGCAGCGCCGGACGTGCGGTCCGTTCACCTGGACTGGCTCGATCTTGCGGAAGGTTGGTATGACATCGCCGGCCTGAGCACCGAAGCGAGCGGGCTCGTGACGAGATGGGACGACGGGAGCATGCCGGCGCTTCATCCGGCAGCCCCGGGGACGACAGCGACGCTGACCTACCGCATGCGGCGCGGGCAAGACCAGCGCACGCTCGTCGGCGGGGAGTTCTTCCGCCGGGGCGCCGAAGATGGGCTCGAGATTGCCCTGTCGGTCAACGGCCTGTTGTGGCAAGTCGTGTGGCGAGCCTCGAGCGACCAGGTCGGAACCTTCACCCATCAAGAGGACATCACTAGCTGGATCAGCATCTACGACAGCTTCCTGGTCCAGTTCCGCTTCCGATCCAACGCGGAGAAGTGGGACACGGGACTCAACGCGTTGATGCTCGATGGCATCGAGCCGTACGAGTTCCACGTCATCTGGTCCACGGAAGGTGCGGATCCGGCAGAAGCAATCGATCACTTCTCGACCTCCGTGGACTTCACGGATGCCATCGTCCCGCGCGGACATCCGCCCGTCTATGGGTATCTGATAAGGATTCGCCTCGCTGCGCCCATGGGCTCGATGAACGTTGGGCTCGATCGGTTCGCGCTCACGACGGCCGTGCAGGTGAATCCGCGATCGTTGCCCGATCTGTTGTTGGGTGACAACGAGGTGGTCTATTCGGATGAGGCCGACGGGCCGCACGAAGTCGAAGTCACGCACCGCTGGGAAGAACGGAACGGTCCTCGCGCGCCATCCACTCCCGCCGCGCCGCTATCCCCCAGCCTCGGGGGCCCGATGGCCTGGCATGACGAGATGACGTTTCAATGGCAGCGCTCGGTGGATCCAAACGGAGAGCCGGTGTATCTGTATCGCGTCGAGATCTGCGACAGCGCGAGCTGCCTCTCGCCGTTGAGCAGCATCTTCACGGTGGGCGTTCACAGCACCGATGTCGGGCCGGACGGCACGCTCGGGACCGCCGACGACGGCGCCGTTGTCGATGCGGCGCCCACATGGACGACACCATTTGGAAAATGGCTCATTCCCGGAGAGACCTACTATTGGCGGGTGCGCGCGGCGGACCGAAGCCTCCTCTACAGCCCGTGGAGCGGGCCCTGGCCGTTCGAGGTCGCGGAGCTGCCGCCTGGCACGCCGGGCCCGACGCTCACGCTGTCGGATTCCCCGAGCGGCGGTCCGATCGAGGTGACGTCGCCGTTCGTGGACGTCGCAGGAGAGGCGCGGGCCGGCGGGGCCACGGTGGCGTCCGTCGCCTGGCGCACCGACAGTGGCGCGAGCGGCACGGCGGACGGCACGTCGAGCTGGAGCGTTGCCGATGTGCCCCTCCACGCCGGACGGAACACCGTCACGATCACGGCTACCGACGTCGCCGGCCAGACCACGACCCAGGACGTCGTCTTCACGCTGCCACGGATCGACTACATCCTGGCGGAAGGATCGACCGGCTTCTTCGACCTCGACGTCGCCATTGCGAATCCGAACGACTCGCCGGCGCCGATCTCTATCGAGTTCCTGAGAGAAGACGGTCAGCGGGTCGTTCAGTCCGACGTTTTGGCGCCGCGGTCGCAGCGCACGATTCGAGTCGATGAGATCCCCGGCCTCGAGTCGACGGCCGTCTCCACGATTGTGAAGTCCACCGAGGCGTTGCCGCTCGTGGTCGATCGCACGATGTTTTGGGACGGGTCGCGCTATGGCGGACACGCCACGGGGGCCGTCAACGGCGCGAGCACGCGATGGTGGTTCGCAGAAGGCTTCCAAGGGGCCTTCGAGACGTTCGTCCTGCTGGCCAACGGCAATAACGCTCAGGTATCCGTGACACTATCCTTCCTTCTCGATAGCGGAGACGTCGTTACGCGAGAAGTGGGGGTGCCGCCTCTGGCGCGGCGGACCATCTATGCCGGCAACATCCCGGAGCTCGTGGGTCGTGCATTCTCGATCGAGGTGGCCTCGGACGCGCCCATCGTGGCAGAGCGGGCGATGTACTTCGGCGTGAACCGGTTCTGGGACGGCGGCCATGCGAGCCCGGGCACCGACGCGCCGGCTCGCGAATGGTTCTTCGCGGAAGGCGCGACGGGCTCGTACTTCAACACGTTCCTGCTCGTGGGCAATCCGGGCACGAGCACGGCCAACGTTCACATCACCTATCTCCTCCCCAATGGGGAGCAGATTGGCAAAGACCATCAAGTCGCGGGCCGCAGTCGCTTGACGCTGAACGTCGCGCTCGAGGATCCTGCGCTCGCGGCGACGACGGTCTCGGCGGTCGTCGAGTCGGATAGCCCGATCGTCGCCGAGCGTGCCATGTACTGGGGCGGCGATTGGCGAGAGGGACACGACGCGCTCGGTGTGTCGGCGCCAGCGCTGCGGTGGGGCGTGGCGGACGGGCGCGTGGGCACCGACCTCGGCTTTGAGACCTTCATCCTGATTGCCAACCCGGACGAGCAGCGGACGGCCAGATTGTCGGTGTCGTTCCTGACGAGCGAGGGCGAGACCGTGCAGCGCAGCTACGACGTGCCCGCGAAAACGCGCTTCACGATCCCGGTGAGCAGTTTCGTGCCGGAGCTCCAGGGCAAGGCGTTCGGTGCCACCATAGAGAGCGTGAACGGCGTGCCGATCTTCGTCGAGCGCGCGACGTACTGGTCGGCCTCGTCTCCGTGGGACGGCGGCGTGGCCGTTCCAGCCGCGCGGCTGCCCGATCGATGAGCCCTCCCGCGAGGCCTCTCGCCGCCCTCTCCGGGCTCAGCTTTCGAGGCGGGGCGTCCTCCTTCGATGCCGGAGAGGCGCTCTCGACGGCACGCGGCGCCCGCCTCGACGAGGTGGGCGTAGCGCAGCTTCTCACGCTCGGACATCTCATGGGCTCGCGCGCGCTCGTCAAGGGGGCGTCGCGGTCGATGCCCCCTGGCTCATATGCCGCCCACGGACGTGATGCCATCAGCGATTTCGACACGTGGGCCGCGGATCTCGAGAGCGCGCTCCTGCGCGAGCTGTCAGGCTACCTGGAGGGCAAGCGTTCGGCGCTGCTGTTATTGTCTGGCGGCCTCGATAGTCGCATCCTGGCGGGGCTGGTCAAACGCCTTCAAGAGGATGGACGCTCCCGTCAGTCGGTCCTGGCGGCGACCTGGGGCGTCGAGCAGTCACGAGACGTCCAATACGCGCGCCGGATTGCGCAGATCTACGGATGGGAGTGGCGGCACGAGATCATGTCGGCCGATGTTCTCGCGGAGAACCTCGACACCGTGCTCTCGATTGGGGCCGAGGTCGCTGCGCATCATCTCCATGCGATGCCCCGCCTTACGCGCGATCTTCGCGGACAGATCGACGTCGTGCTCGCGGCCAGCTATGGAAACAGCGTGGCCCAGGGCGACTATTCCGGACGCGGGCTCATGGCGCTGAAGCCACTCTGGGACGATCGCTGGCGGCGTTTGGGGCTCTTCAAATCGTCGTTTCGCTCCGCGGTCGAGGCCGACATCCATGCCGACGCTGCCGACTTCGGCGGCAGTCCCGCATCTTCCGACGTGCCTTGGTCGCGCCACGAGCTCGAGCAGCAGCACCATTGCAAGCGGCGCATGCTGAGCGGAGCCATGTCAGTGCTCGAGGCGTTGGCGCCCGTGCGCCAGCTCTTCACGAGCCCTGACGTCTACGGCCGCATCTGGCGGCTGGATGCGCACGAGCGGGACGACCGGCTCTACCGCTTCCTGTTGCCGCGGCTCCCGGGGCGGATCCACGAGATTCCGTGGGCTTGGACGGGGAGACCGTTCGGAGCGCCCGGCCCTCCGCTCGACGGTTTCTCCAGCGATCATCACGACTACGGCGGCTGGCTCCGAAAGAACCTTGCTCCAGCGATACGTCGTGAGATCCTCGAAGGTCCCGGGTCTCGCCTGTCCTGCTTCGTTCCCGGCCAGATCGAGCGTCTCTTGAACGTGTGGAGTCGGGCACGGACGAGAACCGTGAGCCTTCTCGACGAAATGGTCTCCAACCTCTACGCGCTTTCGAAGCTCATGCGACGCTTGGAGCTTCGCATGGAGGACGATTTCCCATCGTCACCGTCCGACGCGCTGCACTCTCGTTTCGGCGGAGCCTTCCAGCTCGTGCGCATCAACGCCAGAAATCTATTCAGAGCCTGAGGTCTTCAGGTTCGCCCATTGCGGAAACCGCACGAGGCAGACAGCCAGCCACGCCAGCCATAGACCCAGCAGGCCAACCATGAAGGCGTTGCCGCTCGGTAAGGATGGACGAGCGATGTACGGCAGGACGCGCGCGGGATCCGCGCCCCTGCCCGCTGTGCCCTGCACGAAGATGCCCGTCATGCGGTAGGTCTCGGGGAAGTTCACGTAGTAGTAGGGAATGACGACCAGAACCATCGCCGTGACGGCATACGTCGCGAGCAGCCAGCCGACGAGGGGCGCGAGGCGGCTTGGGTGCTGCCAGAGCGCCGACCATCCGGCGGTGAGGCCCACGGCAATCGCGCTCATCATCGGGAAGAGCCATCGTCCCTGAAAGAGATCGTCCGTGCCGAGGAGGACCTGGCGTACGGCGGGTTGGAGCAACAACAACGCGCCGCCGATCAGGAGCAGCGTCACGCGCGCCCGCGACGCGGCGGCTTCATCGTGCGAGGAGGAAGGGCGCCAGGCCGCGACGAGAAGGGCGATGCCCGCGAGCAACACGGCGACGAGGGCCACATGCATGATGCCCTCCGGTATCAGGACCGTCGTCGCGCCGAAGTTTCCCAGGTTCCCCCAGAAGGAGCGAAACAGACTTGGGATCTGTTGCCAGGTCGTTGTCACCGTCTCGACAGCGAGGGCAGAGATGGGAGCGCGTGAGAGCGCTCCGCCGAAGTCCAGTTGGTACGGCGAGGCAAGGGCGGAGCTCACCACACTCACGAGCAGGAAGGCGATGATCGCGGCGACCAGGCATGTCGGGAGCGCGATGAGCCATGGGTCTGACCGCATCGCGGTGAGCACACCGCCAGGGCGCGTTTGGGCGCGCACTCGCAGCCGAAGGAGCAACGCCACCGGCCCGAGCACCGCCAGGAAGAAGGTGGTGTCCTTGAACGCAATCGCGACGGCTGATACCAGGATGGTGAGCAGCGGCTCGATCCCGCGCGCCGTGCCGTCGGCAAAGCGAACGAGGAGCCACACGGCCAGCATCGCCGCGGCGTTCGCCCAGGCGTCGGGCGTGATACCGGCCGAGTATTTGACGAAGACCGGATGGAGCGCGACGAAGAGCGGCGCGCACAAGAGAACGGTCCGGTTCCCTGGGACGAGATGAGCGGCCAAGAGCCACGTGGCGAGCACCGCCACCGCCACGGAGGGCACGAAGAACAAGCGCAAGGCGAGCGCGCCCTCGGGCAGCGGAACGATGCGGCTCATTGCGATGTAGGCGGCTCCGCCGGCGTATCGAAACAGCGGCTTGCCGGCAGGAGCGTCGTAGACGAAGAGCCCCTCGTGGAGCAGGCCGACCGGGTCAACGCCTCCCGGGTGCCTCGCGGCCAG
>JBOGIN010000555.1:0-4955 GCA_050742275.1 Vicinamibacteraceae bacterium | reverse complement strand
CATGAACACCGTGCCGCCATCCCCCTTCACGAGGAGCCCTCGCTTCTGTTGGCGGGCGTCCATGAAGGCGCCGCGCTCATGGCCGAACAGCTCGCTCTCGAGGAGCGTCTCCGTGAGCGCCGAACAGGTGATGTTGACGAACGAGCGGGCAGCGCGAGGACTGGCGTAGTGAATGACCTTGGCCGCCAGATCCTTCCCCGTACCGCTTTCACCGGTAATGAGGACCGTCGAGGAGGCGCTGGCAGCGACCTTGCGAAGGAGCGCCTTGGCCGACACCATCGCGGGAGCCTCCCCGATCATGTGGTCGAATGAAAAAGGGGCCGACTGTGTCGCGCGGAGCGCTTTGACCTCGCGACGCAGCTTCGTGGTCTCGAGCCCTCCCTCGACGAGCACCAGCATCTCGTCGAGGTTGAACGGCTTGTTGACATAGTGAAAGGCGCCAAGCTTCATCGCCTCGACGGCATTCTCAATCGAGGAGTACGCGGTCATGAGGATGACGACGATGTCGGGGTCGAGCTCGCGGATGCGGCGCAGCAGGGCGATGCCGTCGGTGTCCGGGAGGCGGTAGTCGAGCAGCACGAGGTCGATCCGCTCGCGGCAGCGCTCGAGCGCTTCTTGCCCGTTCGCTGCTTCGATCACGTCGTAGCCAGCCGGCGTCAGCCGCTCACGCAGTGACCAGCGAATCAAGTCCTCGTCATCGACCACCAACACCGTCGCTTTGACCATTCGCTCACCTCGTACTCCCATGTCCTTGAGGTTGGTCCCGTGGGAAGTTTTTCCCGGCCAGGTGGGAATTCTTTCTCACTTTGTGCCCTGACGTAGCGGCTCGAAGAGAATACAGCAAGCCTCGTGCCGCCTGGCCGCCAGGTGCGTCCCAAGCTTGCCGTCATCCGCCTCAAGAACGACAATGGCCCGCATGGAGGTTCACGCGGTGCCGGGCCTCGTTGATGCGAAGGCGCCGCCGGACGGGATCGACGCTCCGAAGAGCGCCTCGAGCGATGTAGGGGTCGTGAAGACGCTGTCTTCACGGGCGGCTGAGCTTGTCCGGAGGGTGCGCTGGCGTCGGCTTCTGTGGGTCGCGATTCTCGCCGGCACGTTCTGGCTCGATCTGCACACGCCCGTCGGATGGAATGTGCCCGCGGTCTCAATCACGGCAATCCTGTTCGCGGGCTGGCACGGGAGACGCGACGCCTGGATCGCCACGATCGCTGCAACGCTGCTGGCCGCGCTCGGTGTGATCTTGTCGCCACCTGGGGGCAACCTCATCGCCGGCCTGTTCAACCGCGTCATGGACACCGGTATCTTCTGGGGGACGTTGGTGGTCGTCTTGCGCAGCCGAAACGCCGCGGCGAAGCTCCAACGTTCCGTGCGCGACCTGTCTGAGTTCAAGTACGCGCTCGACCAGTCGAGCATCGTGGCAACCACCGATCGGCGCGGGCGCATTACGTATGTGAACGACAAGTTCTGCGAGATCTCGAAGTACGCGCGCGAGGAGCTGCTCGGCGAGGATCACCGCATCATCAACTCGAGTCACCACTCCAAGGCGTTCATGAAAGAGCTGTGGCGCACGATAGGCACCGGCTACGTCTGGCACGCGGAGATCAAGAACCGGGCGAAGGATGGCACGTACTATTGGGTAGACACGACGATCATCCCATTCCTCGATAACCGGGGCAAGCCGTACCAATATCTCGCGATTCGCACGGACATCACGGGCCGCAAGGAGGCAGAGGAGCGGCTGCGTGAACAGGACGCGCTCTCGCGCCTTGGACAGATGACCGCCGTTGTCGCGCACGAAGTGAAGAACCCGCTGGCGGGGATCTTGGGCTCGCTCCAGATCGTGCGTGCGCGGCTGACGCAGGTCGGCCAAGATGTCGAGGTCTTCGATCTCATGGAGGCCCGCCTGAAAGCGCTCAATGAGATGGTCGACGACATGTTGAAGTTCGCGCGTCCGAAGCGGCCGAGCTTTGCCAACGTCGACATCGAGCGGCTCCTGCGCGAGACGGCGCTGCTGCTGCGCACCAGCGAGCAGCACGCCAACGTGACGATTGACATTCAGGGCGACGAGGACGTTGTCGTGCGCGCGGACTCAGAGCAGCTTCAACAAGCCTTTCTCAATCTCTTCGTCAACGCCGCGCAAGCGATCAGCGAGGACGGCCTCGTTCAGGTGAGCGCCCGTGCCCACGAAGATCACGTGCGGGTGACCATCATCGACCACGGTGAAGGTGTGCCACCCGAGAATCGCGAGCGGCTTTTCGAGCCGTTCTTCACCACCAAGACCCGCGGTACGGGTCTCGGCCTGGCTATCGTGAAGCGCATTCTGGAACGCCACGGCGGCGTCATCGATCTCACGTTTCCAGATGAAGGCGGCACGACCGTCGAGGTGACCCTGCCTCAGGTCCCGCCCGGCTAGCGTGCGCTCATCGTCCCCGCGAGCGCGAGGTAGTTGCCATACCCGACGACGATGGTGGAGACGATGAGCACGGTGAGGCCGAGCGTGAGCAACCGCAGAGAGCGAGCGCTGGCGCCCTTCCATTCGCGGAGCACCAATCCCCACAGCGTGCCGAAGATGATGATGCTGGCCATGTGCAGCGTCCAACTCGAGAACGCGTAAGCGCCCATCTGCGTCTCGCCCATCGTGTAGAAGAAGAACTGCGCGTACCACGTCACGCCGGCGAGCGCGGCGAAGAAGTAGTTCCACGCGAGCGGCGCCGACCGCGCCGTGCGACGAAGGTACTCGGAGCCGCTGCCGTTGCGGAGATGGAGCCTGGCGCACCATAGGAAGTTCGTCGTGAAGCCGCCGAGCAAGACGACCACGAGCACCGGCAGGCCTTGCCAGAGCGGTGGTGTGCCTCGTGCCAACGTGAGCTCGCGTATTGGCTGGCCGGCCGCCAGGCCCAGCGAGAAGCAGGCACTCATGACGCCGCACACCGTGGCGATGAGGAGGCCCTTCTCGAGGGACAGCTCGGGCACGGCATCTTGGCTCTGCCTACTGCCGAGCTGGCGCTCTTTCGCGACACCAGCCAGGCCGGTCACCGCAATGCCAGCCACGCACACGCCCATCCCGACGAGAATCACTCGGCCGGACGAAGTCCCGAGGACGGTGCGGACGAACTCGCCACTGAAAAGTGGCGGCAGCAGCGTGCCGAACAGGGCGCAGTAGCCGAGCGCCACCGCGACGCCCAGCGAGAGCCCCAAGTAGCGGACCGCCAGACCGAACGTCAGGCCCCCAACGCCCCACAGGACGCCGAACGCGTAGCACCAGAAGAGCGTCGACGCGGGCGCGCTCCCCAGGCAGACCAGCAAATCGTTCGTCAGCGCCAGAGCGAATGACCAGGGCGCGATGATCCAGCTGAAGACGCCGCCCACGAGCCAGTAAGTCTCCCAGGACCAGCCCTGCACACGTCGAAACGGAACATAGAAGCTTCCTGCGGCGAGACCACCGAGCCAATGGAGGATCACGCCTAGAGCTGGGTTTGGCACCATACAGTCCGCGCGCAGCGGGCCGGCAATCGCCAGACGGGAACGCGGGACGTTCCCGGCACCATGCACGCCGGTTGAAACCGTGCTATGGTAGTATGCGTCCGATGGAAGACAGCCATCTGCTTGCTCCCGTGCCAAGCGTCGAATCGAGCCTCCGCTGACTCGCTTCTCTCCGCCTACACGTGGTCGCTCAGTGCGCGGCCGAATCCATCTGCAATCCAAGTCGGATCGTGAATCGTTAGCGGCCTCGCAGGGCGAGGCGAGAGTGAGGAAACCATGGCTCGAAAGCTGTACGTCGGCAACCTGCCCTATGACACGGGCGAGCAAGACCTCCAGGCGCTCTTTGGGGGCGTGGGGACAGTAGAATCCGTCAGCGTGATGCGCGACATGGCCACCGGGCGTGCGCGCGGCTTCGCCTTCGTAGAAATGGCCACCGACGAAGACGCTCAAAACGCCATCAACCAGCTCGACAAGCATGAGCTGGGCGGACGGAGCCTCACGGTCAACGAAGCACGGCCCAGGCCTCAGAGCACAGGGGGGGGCTTCGGTCGGGGTGGTGGCGGCGGCAGCCGTCGGCGCTCCGAACCGCGTTGGTAAGAAGGCGGGAACGCCCTGGGAAGATGCCGTGAAGAGGTGGCGTCGTGAGATGCCGCTTCTTCACCGGCCTATCCGTCTGCTCGACTCCAGCGCGGCTCCTCGATATGGCCACCACCTGCAAATCGGCACAGAGCGGGTGAAGGAACAACATGGCACGAGGATGGGAGAGCAAGTCAGTTGAGGCGCAACAGCAGGATGCCGCGCGCGGGAGGTCGTCTGTCGCGCCCGAGGATCCACATCGTCGGACCCTCGAGCTCGCCCGCACGCGGGCGATGGCGGATCTCGCGGTGGCGACCGTTCCAGCACATCGCGCCATGCTCGAAAAGCTGATTGCCGCGCTGGACGAGCAGATCGCCGCCCTGTAGAGAGTCATCTGCCCATCTAGCCCACGAAGCCGCGATCGCGCTCGAAACGTTACCTCAGAGCTATCCGCAGTCCACCCCGTCCCGTTCCGACGAAACTACCCGGATGAACCCTCCGAAGCGGTCGCCCGTCTAAGAGGCGGCAAGGAGGGACCGAGATGATCGTGCGATCGAGTGTACGGCTCGTTGTAATTGCCTCTGTGGTCACGGCTTGGGCGGCTCCGTCGTTGGCGCAGGCCGGCCGCTTCGAGCGGACGCTTTCCGTATCGGGGCCAGTCATGCTGGAGGCCCGGACGGGGTCGGGCAGCATTACGGTGCGGCGTGGTGGCGCCGGCGCTGTCCAGGTGATCGGGACCATCCGTGCGCACAAGCGCTGGCTCGAGTCGGGTGACGTGGAGAGTTACATTCGGCAGGTCGAGGCCCAGCCGCCCATCACCCAGGACGGAAACCGTATCCGGCTCGCGTTGCCCGAGGACGAAGAGATCAGGAAACGCGTTTCCATCAGTTACGACG
>JBOGIN010000554.1:0-4456 GCA_050742275.1 Vicinamibacteraceae bacterium | reverse complement strand
CAGCCCGGCAACAACATGCGCACCGAGGTGGTGCATTACGATACCGAAGGCGTGTTGCGCCGCACGACAGCAAATGGATTGCAGGCGGAGCGCGTGCCGGTGCAAGCACGCTATCGAACGCTGGCCGTCAAGACCGCCGGCGGCAGCGTGGCGGTGTTTCCGTCGCCCCACCAGTACTTCTTCCCGCGCGATTTCACGTCGAATCTCGGGTTCGTCTGGCATCGAGCGTGGCGCGGCCGCGTGTCGCTCGGCATCCGCCAACTCCGCGACGAGAACTGGCAGTTCTACCCCTGGGTCAATGCGCCGCCCGGGCGTCCGCAGCGGATGGGCGTGTTCTTTCTGCTCTCGGCTGGCGCGCCTGAGAAGGCGCTCGCGCACGTGCTCCGTTACACGAACGCCGATCGCTTTCGACCGCTCGAGGGATACAAGACGCTGAGCACCCACTGGCATTTTTCGTACACCGTCCAGGCGATGGCGAACGGGTTCGAGTGGACGCCGCCGTTCAAGCCGGTGCTGAAGGCGATGGGTGTGGACGCGTCGATGATCATGGACTTCCATGGCGACGGGCATCCCAGTGATCTCACGGATGTGCGGCTCGAGGAGCTGCATGCGTACTTCGGTGCGCTGAAGGCGCAGTCGGATTCGGAGTTCCTGCTCATTCCAGCCGAGGAAGCGAACGTGCATCTTGGCGGGCACTGGGCGGTCGTGTTTCCAAAGCCGGTCTATTGGTTCATGGACCGGCCCAAGGGCGGCGCGTTCGCGTCGACGCATCCGAAGTACGGCACCGTCTACAGCGTGGCAGACGCGAAGGAGATGTTAGACCTGGTGCGTCGCGAAGGCGGTTATATGTACCAGACGCATCCGCGGACCAAGGGATCGACGGGCTTTCCCGACAAGATTCTCGCGGCCGATTATTTCCGTGATGCCAGCTACCTCGGCGTCGGGTGGAAGGCGATGCCGGCCGATCTCTCATCGCCTCGTCTTGGCGATCGCGTGCTCGACCTGGTGGACGAGCTGAACAATCAGGGCCTTCGCAAGCGCATGCTGGGCGAGGTGGACGTGTTCCAGGTGGACCACACGCACGAGCTCTACGCGCACATGAACGTCAACTACGTAAGGCTCGATCGGCTGCCCACATTCGAGCGTTGGGGCGACGCGCTCGCGCCGCTTGCGCGGGGCGAGTTCTTCACCACCACGGGGGAAGTCCTCCTGCCTGACGTGGACCTCGCCTCATCGTCCGCTCACGAGATCGTCGCCAGGACGCACGTGGTGTGGACCTTTCCGCTTCGGTTCGCCGAGATCGTCTGGGGCGACGGCCTCAAGACGCATCGCGAAGTGATCGAGCTTGCAGACACGCGTGAGTTCGGCGACGACAGGTTCGAATGGCGCGCCCGCGCGAATGGCTGGAAGTGGGCGCGCATCGCCGTATGGGATGTCGCGGGCAACGGCGCGTTCGTGAATCCCGTCTGGCGTCCGTGATGATGTGTCGCAGCCTTTGGACTACGCCTCTCGGAGCCCCTCAACCCGACGGAGCCAGCAGTCGGACGGGAACGGGAGCTCCCGGATCGGTGAACGGTCCGCCGCACGGCCGGTCGGGCGCATGATAACGGCCGTGATCCTGCCGCGCCGTGTAGATGCAACGACCGTCGGCATGACAGCTATCGAATCGGCTACATGCGTGGCAGCTCGACCCGGCATAGGCTTCACGAGGAGGCGAGATCACAGGGGCGAAGCCAGGATCGTGCCACGCTTCCGCCACGCTGACGTGCTTTAGGTCCTTGCCGCAGAGTGTGGCGTCCCGGGTGAGCTTGTAACAGCGGTGGACGACGCCATCGGGAAGGAAGAACAACTTGGTGATACCGATGTCGCACTGAACGCCCGCGCGTGCTCCGCTGCCGAGCTCCTCGAATTTCTCGATGCGGATCCCGGGGAACGCGGCTTGCAGCCGCGCAATCTCATCGTCGAGGCCGGCGGGATCCGTGAGCCTCATCTCGTCGTTGCCCAATGACGTGATCGGTCGCGCGACTGGCTCGAAGGGCACGACCTGCATGACCATCGCCCCGGCTTCGGCCGCCAGCCTCGCCACACCTTCCAACGTCATGACGCTCAGGCGCGAGGCGACAGCCTGAATGCTGAACGCAACGCCCGCTGCCCGCAGCGCGCTCGCCGATCGACGCGCTTGGCCGGGCCATGCCGCGGAGCCCACGATGGTGTGGCTGCCGTCTGGATCCATGGTGTCGAGCGACAGCGAGATGTGCCGCACGCCTGCAGTCGCCAGACGGTCTGCGAGGCTGCGACTGATAGGATGCTTCGTGGTCAGCAGCGGAAGGATTCCGACGTGGGCGGCGTCTCCCATGACCTCCGGCAGGTCCGGACGGAGCAGGGGCTCGGCACCGGCAACCAGCAAGTTCTCCGCACCCAGCTCGGCGGCTTCGCGGAAAAGCTCGCGAAGCCGCTCTCGTGGCAGCGTCGCATCCGGAGCCTGCGGGCCAAAGCGAGGCTGCGCAAAGCAGTACACGCAACGACGCGGACAGTAGCTCGTGACCCACCAATGAAGCGTACGGGGCCCCGGCAAGGCTCGCAGACCTTCGCGCGTGTCTGGCGGGTCAACGGCGGCCAGCGCTTCCAAGGCAGGCGGTGCCTGGCGCTCGATCGGCCCGCTGGCCAGGAGCGGCATCAGCCGGCCGAGCAGCGACCCGAGCAGCCCAGGACCGCTCTTGCCGATCAGGAGGCACAGGACTTCTTCGACCTCGGTAAGGGTCCGCGCTCCGTTCATGAGACCGAGCGCGACAGCTTCAGGCGCTGTCAGCGCGGCGATTCTTCGGCCATCGGCGTCCCGCACGACGTACGCATGGTTGCCGTCGATGACGAGCCGCCATCGCGTGTCGAGTGTCGGCTTCAATGGACGCTCTCCTTTCGGCAGAAGTCGTCCGGCGCGAAGAATGCTCCCGAGCGGCTCAGGGCGGTGTAGTAGCAACGCCCGCGGCCGTTGCAGCCCGCGAACTCGGTACAGCCGACGCACGGTGACGAGCCGTACCGCTCTTCACGCGGGTCGTTGAGCAGGGCCAGGGGTCGGCCGTTCCAGATCTCGAGGATGCTCTGCTCGCGCAGCGAGCCGACTCTCATCTCGTCCCGTCCCGGCAGGTAGCGGCAGCGCGTGACGCTCCCGTCGGGCAGCACGTGCAGATCGCGAAAGCCCACGTCGCACACGGCAGTCGCGGAGCATGTCTCGCCACCTTCCGCGATGGCGGCCGAGCCTGCTTCAATCGCGATCCGGCCGCCGTAGCGCTGGCACAAGGCGGCGACGAGGGCCGGGAGATCCAAGCGACCGGCCGCCAGACGGTGCGCAGCCGGCTTGGCGGCGATCGGCAGGGAGTACGGGCTCAGCGTCAAGCGCGGCACGCCGAGCTCGATGAGCAGCTCCGCCAGCCCGTCGAGCCCGTCCACGTTTCGCGCCGTGAGCACGGCGTTCACGTCCAGCTCAATGCCAGCCTCGAGGAGGGCGCAGATCGCCCGCTGCGCTTCCGGCAGGAACCCTCGCGCGCCCGCAAGCGCCGCCGACTGTCGCTCCCGCGCATCATCGAGGGAGAAGGTTGCGTGGCTGAGTCCCGCGTTGGCGAGCTGCTTCGCCAACTGCGCGTCCACGGGATACTTGGTGGTCACGCGCGTACGCACGCGATGGGTGGCAGCCGCGGCAATGATCTCGGGCAGGTCACGACGCAGCAACGGCTCTCCGCCGGTCAGGTAGAGGTCCGACGCGCCGATGCGGCTCATCTCCCGCACCATGCGGATGGCATCGTCGAGTGGAAAGGTCGCGTCTGGTGGAGAAGCCGAGAGTCCGGCAGCATGACCGAACACCTCGTAGAAGCAGTACGGGCAGCGCCGATTGCAGCCGAGGGTGACAACCCAGATCACGGCGGACGGCGCAGGCTCTCGCCTGGCCCGGAGCGCCGCCAGTGTTCGACTGGCGTCCAGCTGTTCCAGCCAGGACCAGTCCGGCGTGCGGGGCGCGCCGCCGCCCAGGTAGCACCAGAAACGGTCGATGACGCGTCTCACCCAGACGTCTCCATCCCGCGCGGGCACGCACGCCGAGAGGAGCGCTGACGCAGCAGCAGCGTCACCGGTCGCCCCAAGGAACGTCAGCGCAAGCGCCTCGGAGGCGTTGATCGGCCGGCTCACGCCCGAGTGTTCCCGCCAAAGAGTCGGGACGCCACGATGACTTCGGACAGCGACGTCCGGCTGCAGGTAGAGGCTCATCGCGCCTCTGGCCTATCGCTCGCCGCCTGGAGGATTGACGATCTGATCCAGGTCGAGCTTCACGATCGCCACGGTCCCCGCGCGGCAGCAGACGGCGGCGAGATCGAGGTGTCCGAGGACCTCGACCGGCTGCTTCTCGAGCATCTTGCGCACCTGATCGACGACACGCTCGCCGACCTCGGCGCGCTCGTAGATAGTC
>JBOGIN010000553.1:0-2360 GCA_050742275.1 Vicinamibacteraceae bacterium | reverse complement strand
AGGCGGACCCCACGAATTTATTCACACGCTCTGAAGGCCTCGCGACCGGGCAAGATCTTGTCTGCAACGGCCAGTATCTTGGCTAGAAGAACTTCTTGATTACGCCCAGTGCACCCTGACGCCAGGGCAAGCGATGCGACACGCCGGAGGCCTCCGCAAACTCGTGGCGGTGGGCGATGTACCACTGGAAGTTGCGGATGAGGGCGTCCTGATTCGAGTACTTCGGCGTAAAGCCAAGCACGCGCGTGGCTTTCTCGATCGCCACGAACGAGTCGTGACACGCCGTTTCGTAGACCCATTTATAAAGCGGTGAAAGACCGAGCGTTTCGAGCGCTCGAAGGCCCCAGATGGCCGGCGCCGCGGGGAAGCCTATGATGCGCTTGCCTTTACCCGCGTGGGTCAGCACCGCCTGATAGTCCTCGCGCATCGTGGCGAATTCCTTGGCGCCGATGTTGAACGTGTCGTTCGCGCGGTCCTGTGGCAGCGTGAGGCACAGACGGATCGCCTCGCACAGGTCTTCGACGTCGAGGAGCTGATAACGGTTGTCTCCGCGGCCGATCATCGGAAAGTGACGGCCGTCGAGCGCCCAGTCGTAGAGGAGCGCGAACACGCCCAGGCGCTCCGGTCCGACGAACGACTTCGGCCTGAGGATCGGCACGCACAGCCCCTTGGCGCGCTGCTCGAGCGCCACCATTTCCGCCTGCACCTTCGCCTGGCCGTACGGCCCCACGCCCTCGAGTCGATCGTCCTCGTCGAGTGGGTGATGGTCCGGGATGCCGTAGACAGCGGTCGAGGAGATATGGACCGCACGCTCGACGCCCGACCGCCGCGCGGTTTCCAAGACCAGGCGTGTGCCCTCGACGTCCGTCGTGTAAATGTCCTGGGGACTGTAGAGCGGCAGGGCAGCCGCGCAGTGGACAACGTGTGCGCAGCCCGCGGTGGCGCGCTCGACGTCCGTCGGGACACGGATGTCTCCCTGGACGATGGCGATGTCGTTAGCGATATCCGGATAGTTGAAGTCGGCGATATCGAGGGAAACGAGATCGTATCCGCGTGCGTGAAGATAACGAATGAGGTTGATACCAAGAAATCCGGCGCCGCCGGTCACGAGGACCCGCTGACGCTCCTGCCCGCCCATATCGGTCATGCAGCTCCCTCGTCTGTCTAACGCTGACTTTCGGGTACGTAGCCGGGTGGCAGCGCGGCGCTCTCACCAAAGAAGAACTCCTCCATGTAGCGCGCCATGAGATCCTGTGCCTCCTTCTGCCACGGCATCAGACGATACTCGTTCAGGATCATGCGCATACGCTCCTCCCACATCTGCCATGCCTCGGCCGACACGTTGTTGTAGATACGCTCGCCGAGCTCACCAGGCCACGGCGCCTCGTCGAGACCCGGCAGCTCGCGCCCGAGCTTCGCGCACGTGACGAGGCGCGGCTTGTCGGGTTCCCGTGTGTCTGTGCTCATTGGGTTGCTCCTACCCGACCCCAGGTCGGTCCACGAGATGAAATAGATCGGACGGCGAAAACGGGATCGGCTCGATCGGCACCAGCACGCTTCCGCTCCTCATTCTCGCCTATTCGGGCACCGGGGGAAAAGAAACGGAAAAAGGGGACAGCTCCTGTTTCGTCTGCAATCGTTCTCGAAAAGGGGCCATCTTCCGTTTTCGGCGGTCCGGTGTGTAGTCTCGGCGTGCCATTCTTACGCGGTCGTGTAGGGAAACCCTTCGGCGCCGTGGGAAAGCATCTCCGGCAATTGAAATCGAGGCAGCTGTTCACCGTCGCGAGCGCCGTCGGTCGCTGCGCTCGAGGTGGCACGGAAGTTGTAGCAGTCACCGGCACGAGTCGCCCGGGGCGGGCGTGCCGCGGCATGCGGTGCCCTGGGACGGTCAGACCTTCGCTCGGCCTCCCCACGGCTTCTCCGTGACGCTGGCAGGTCGACGATCGGGCGGGCACGATGAACGTGCCCGCAGTTGTGGTTCATGGAGGTGCGGACGTGAACGACGAACTCAAGACGCCGAGTGCGACAATGCCGGGTGAGCCGGTGCGGCGTAAGGAGCGTCGGGGCTTTGCCTCGATGTCTCGGGAAAAGCAACGTGAGATCGCCAGCAAGGGCGGGCGCATGGCGCATCTGAAGGGCACTGCTCACGAGTGGACCCCCGACGAAGCGCGCGTGGCGGGCCGCAAGGGTGGCATGGTGAGCCGCGGAGGTCGCGGCCGGCTCATGTCGCCGGGCGAGGAGGAAGACGCCACGCAGGGCTCGGCCGGTCAAAACGCTTGAGCGCTCCATCCTTGACGTGCTTGGTCAAGCTTCCGATCCCCGCGTCCGGACGCGCACGTCGAAGGGCGCTGGGGCTCCGG
>JBOGIN010000552.1:0-2216 GCA_050742275.1 Vicinamibacteraceae bacterium | reverse complement strand
AGGTTCGACTGCGTCCCCACCTGCGCCCGCTCGAGCGCCACGAGCAGCGTGCGCACGTGGCCGCGTCTCGCGCTGGGTGCGACACGCGTGACGATCCGATGATCGAACGTCACGAGGCCAACCGCGTCATGCTGTCGCTGCAGCAGATAGGCGACCGACGCCGCCAAACAGGACGCATACTGCAGCTTCGTCATGCCGGCTCGACCACCGTAGCCCATCGACGCGCTGACGTCGACGAGCAGGTGGCAATCCAGGTTGCGCTCGTCCTCGTACTTCCGTACAACGTGACGGTCCGTGCGGGCGTACACTTTCCAATCCACCGTGGCGAGATCGTCGCCTGGCAGATATTGACGGTACTCGGCGAACTCGACGCTGTAGCCGCGGAAGGGACTTCGGTGCAGTCCCTGCATCAGACCTTCGACGACCGTTCGTGCTTTGAGATCCAGCGTGCCAAGGCCGGCCACCACGGCTGGGAGGAGAAACCGTGACGAAGGCGCGGCATGGTCGCTCATGAGCTCAGCGTGCTCCGTGGCTCCTGAACCGTTTCGAGCAAGCGCTCGATGATCCCTTCAGGCGTGACGCCTTCGGCGTCGGCATAGAAGTTCACCAGGATGCGGTGACGCAGTGTCGGCGGCGCGAGCACGCGAATGTCGCCGACCGAGACGTTGAAGCGGCCTTGCATCAGCGCCCTGGCCTTGCCCCCGAGCACGAGCGCCTGCGCCGCCCTCAGCCCGGCGCCCCATTTGACCCATTTCTTCACGAACTCCGGCGCATCCGGAGCGCTGGGCCTGGAGGTTGCCGCGAGCCGCACCGCGTAACGTGCGACGTCTTCCGCCACCACGACGTGCCGCACCAGCTCTTGTATCTGGAGGATCTCCGGTCCAGTCAGCACGTGCGCGAGCGAGGGGCGCGCGTTCGACGTGGTCTCGGTCACCACCCGTATCTCGTCTTCCTCCGAGAGATACGTCATGACGACGTTGAGCATGAAGCGATCGAGCTGCGCTTCCGGCAGCGGATAGGTTCCTTCCAGCTCGATCGGGTTCTGCGTCGCGAGGACGAAGAACGGCGGGTCGAGCGGGAAGGTCTGGCCCGCTGCCGTCACGTGCCGCTCCTGCATCGCCTCGAGCAGCGCCGCTTGGGTCTTCGGCGGCGTACGGTTGATCTCGTCGGCGAGCACGATCTGCGCGAAGATGGGGCCGCGCACGAAGCGCAGCCGACGCGGACCGTCGGTCTCCTCGAGGATCTCGGTGCCGGTGATGTCGGCCGGCATGAGGTCCGGCGTGAACTGGATCCGCTTGAAGCGGAGATCCAGGATCTCCGCCAGCGTTTTCACGAGCAACGTCTTCGCCAATCCAGGCACGCCTGTCAACAGACAGTGGCCGCCCGAGAACAGCGCTGCCAGCACGAGCTCGATGGTCTCCTCCTGTCCGACCATCACCTTGCGGAGCTCGTCGAGGATCTGTTGACGTCCGGTCGCGACACGCTCCACGAGCCCGTCGACGACCTCACGTGATTCCGTACTGGGTTGATGCATCCCGTGCTCTCTTCGATTGCGTCCGTCAATGCGTCAGCGAGTAAATCACCTCGTTGATCATTATCCTGTAGGCATTCGCCGTGTGGACGACGTAGCCGGGCCACTCCTCGGCATTCGACCACTCCCAGCCGTCGCCCATGTCCGTGTTCCAGTTGATCAGCACCATCGCGCGCCCGTAATCGTCGACGACGGCGCGCAGCTTCGCCTCGACGCCGCCCTTCTCCCACATCCGGCCTCTCATGAAGGAGCCAATGCCGGGAACCTGGGGATAGTCGTCCAGCTCGTAGAAGCAATGGAACACCGGGTGCTCCGGCGGCAGGTCCACGATGGGCCTGTCGGGAAATACGCGCTCGAGCTCGCGCTCGACGTTCTCCCATTCGATCGGGCCATGGAAGTCGTCGAGCACCGCCGTGCCGCCGCGCAGGAGGAACTCACGGAGGATCGGCACCTCGCTCTCCTGCAGCGCGAGCGTTCCGGGCTCGACGATGTAGATCCATGGGTTGTTCCAGAGCTCCGCGTCTTCCAGGGTGACGGTTATGGGCTCCTCGACCTGGATTGCCGTGACGGTGCGGATACGCCGCGTGAGGTTCTGCTCGGACGCAGGGCCGTCGACGGCCCAGGGATCACTCCAGTAGCGGGCGCGGTACATGGCCGTGTCCAGATTGTGCGAGCCGTATCGAAG
>JBOGIN010000551.1:0-2269 GCA_050742275.1 Vicinamibacteraceae bacterium | reverse complement strand
GGCAGGGACTGTACTATACGACCCTCCGCGGCGGCGGCGAGGTGCGAGTCATCACCTTCGAAGAGGGCGCCAACCGCGCACCGACAGCCGCGGCGGCGGCGACGCCACGCTCTGGCGAGCCGCCCCTCGACGTGCTGCTGGATGCCACGGCAAGCACCGATCCGGATGGCGATCGCCTCTCGTTCGAGTGGGACTTTGGCGACGGCACGCCGAGACAGTCTGGGGCACGGCTGAATCACACCTACACCAATGCCGGCACCTATACCGCTGAAGTCACGGTGCGCGATGCGAGCCACGAGAGCCGGGCAAGCGTGCGCATCGATGTCGGCAACAAGCCACCCTGGCCGACCATCGTCTCTCCGACATCCGACTTCCGATTCAGCGTTGGCGAGACGGTCGTGCTCAAGGGGTACGCCTGGGACCGGGAAGATGCGCGGCTCGTGTCCGATCTCAGATGGCGCGTGACCCTGCATCACGGATCGCACACGCACCCATTTCTGCCGCCAACGGCCGGGAACGGTATCGAGGTCGTCATGCCGCCGCCCGAGGACCTTCCGGGCGCCATCAATAGCTATCTGGAAATCGAGCTGACGGCCGTCGACTCGCAGGGCCTTGCTGCCACCATCAGGCAACGGCTTCTTCCCCGACAGGTTGACGTGACGGTCACGAGCGTTCCGGCCGGAATGGAGTTGAACCTCAACGGGACGCGGGTCCGGGCACCCTTCCGGTTCATTGGATGGCCGGGCTGGCAATTGCGCGTGGTTGCTCCGTCGCAGCGAGCCCCGGAGAGCTCCGATATCTGGCTCGTGCTCGATGGGTGGTCCGACGGTGGCGCTGCAAACCACCTCTTCGTCGTTCCGGATGAGCGGGCCCACCTCGTCGCGCGCTATCGTGCCACGGGGAACCTTGCGGTTGGACGTCCTGCCGTTGCTGCTTCCACGAGCCCCTCGCATCCACGCTTGGCGGTCGACGGGAACGATCGCACGGCCTGGGTTGGGGACGCTGGACGTCCGCAGTGGTTGTTCGTCGATCTCGGCAGGGCGATCTCCGTCGAGCGCATCCGTCTCAAGTGGGGAGCGCAGCACGCCGCGGTCTACTCGTACTGGACCTCACAGGATGGCGTCGACTGGACGCTCCTGCGACGCGTTGCCTCCGGTGACGGTGGCATCGACGATGCCATGGGATTTTCAGCGACGGCAAGATTCGTGACCCTTTTCATCGAGAGAAGCGCTCCAGATCAAGGCGTCGTGCTCCGCGAGCTCGAGATCTTCGGTCAACCCCGGTAGCGCGACGTTATCCCAGAGCTCGTGCTGTGCCGTCGCTCGTTGGCGCCGTTCCTCGCCGTGGCGTATCGACGGAGCCCAGCACAACACTGGCTATAGATATGTGTTGGACAATCAGCATACGGCGACGTCTCGCGTGCGTGGTTGTGACGAGTCTGAGCTCGGCGTGGCTGGCCGAGATATCCAACGCTCAGGTCAGCGTGCCGGCTGGTTTCGAGGAGCGCCTGGCGGTCGGCGTTGGTCTCCAGCCGACGGCGCTCGCCTTTACGCCAGATGGCCGCATGCTCATCGCGACCCAGGCAGGGCAGCTTCTGGTCAAGGCGGGAGATGCGCTGTTGCCGACACCGGCGATCGATCTCGCGCCGCGCATGTGTAGCAACGTGGAGCGCGGCCTGCTCGGCGTGGCGGTCGACCCTGCGTTTGCCGAGAACCATTACGTCTACCTCTACTACACGTTCAACAAGCATGACACCTGCGAGACCAACACACCTCGCGTGCCTGTCAACCGCGTGTCCCGCCTCGTGCTCGGCGACGACAACCTGATCGACGCCGGCACGGAGCGGATCCTGCTCGACAACATTCCGTCGACGGGCGGCAACCACAACGCGGGCGATTTGCGCTTCGGTCCCGACGGGTATCTCTACGTCGCGGTCGGGGACGGCGGTTGCGATTACCTGTTCGATAGTGGTTGCGCTGGCGCCAACAATGCCTCGCGCGATCCACACATCTTGCTCGGCAAGATCCTTCGCATCACGCGAGAGGGCGGCATTCCGCCGACCAACCCGCTCCAGGGCCCGGACAGCGCGCCCTGCGGGTCGACAGGGCGCGCTGCGCGCGGCGTCGCCTGCCAGGAGACATTTGCATCTGGGTTTCGAAATCCCTTCCGTTTTGCGTTCGATGCCGACGTGGCGGAGCCGCGTCTGTTCGTCAACGACGTCGGGCAAAACAACTGGGAGGAGATCAACCTGGGCGTCGCCGGCGCCGAC
>JBOGIN010000550.1:0-1553 GCA_050742275.1 Vicinamibacteraceae bacterium | reverse complement strand
GACCGGCTGCTGCAGCGCAGCGTCGAGTGGAGCAAGCAGAACCTCGCGGACTCGGTCCAAGAGGCGCACGACCTGCAACTACGAGACGTCGAGACTGGCAAGGCGTATCCGCCGCCGAAGGCGACGTTGCCGTCGGCACGTTGGTCGGGCGCTGGATTCCCGGATTATCCGTGGTTGTTCGGGACGGACGGCGAGTATACGGCGTTTGCCTTGGTGGCGGCCGGCCAGCTCCAAACAGTCAAGGCGCACCTGCGTGCGCTCCGCGACGTCAGCGAGGCCATCAACGACCACAGCGGGAAGGTGGTGCACGAGGTCACGCCCACGGGTGACGTCTTCTTTGGCACCAATTACAGCGCGGGCAATACCGACGAGACGGTCAAGTTCCCCAGCGCAGTGGCGCTCGTGTGGCGATGGACCGGCGACAACAGATTCCGTGATGAGATGTACGACTTCACCGTGCGGAATCTCCGCTACGTGGACCGCGAGCTGGATAAAGACAAAGACGGCTGGCTCGAAGGGTCGGGGAATGTAGAACGCGACGACATGGGTCTGGAGAAGCTGGATAGCACGGTCTATTTCACCCGCGGGCTGCGTGACCTCGCAGACATGGCCACGAGCAAACATGACACGGCGACCGCTCGCTGGGCGACGAGGAAGGCGGAGGATCTCGAGCGCCGCTTCGAGCGTCAATGGTGGGTCGCCGCCGCGAAGGGCTATGCCGACTCCATCGACAACCCGGACGACCCAACCAACGACAACACGCCAATCTTCCAACGGCACTGGACTGGGGTGACCCCGATGGAGGTCGAGCTGATTCGGCCAGGCATGCCGGTTCGGCCGCTCGCGGGCGACGCCAACGGCCTGGCCGCCCTGGCGCAGCGTGAGCGCAACTGCTACACGGGGGAGTGGGGCTTGTTCCACACGGGCAGCGGAGCAACATCGGATCCAGCAGGCAGCTCTGGTCCGTCCTGCGATTCGCTGGTCTCTTCCGTGCTCGCAGGACGTTCGATCTTCTCGCTCAATACCGCGGTGATGGCGGTGGCCGAAGGGAATCTCGGCCGGATGGGGCCAAGCCAGCAGCAGCGCTACACGACCGGGAA
The DNA here is from genome assembly GCA_050742275.1 of Vicinamibacteraceae bacterium. Classification (GTDB taxonomy): domain Bacteria; phylum Acidobacteriota; class Vicinamibacteria; order Vicinamibacterales; family Vicinamibacteraceae; genus WHTT01. Next base: position 453 of record JBOGIN010000550.1, on the reverse strand, counting down.
CGCCCGCTTGCAGCTCGATCCGGAGGTCTGGGAAACGCCCGGCGCGATGCCGGAGATCGGGCCATCACCGGACTACACGTCCAACATCGACCGACCGTTCACTGATCGCTCGATGTCGTTGCAGGCATGGGGCGCGTACGGCGTGCTGTGGCCGGTCGTTCGCCACCAGCTCGGGATTTCACCCGATCTCGGTCGAGACCGGCTTGCCGTCGTTCCCCAGATACCCGACGGTCAATCGCGCGTCGCCGGACGCAGCGTCCGCGTCGGTAAGGGCCGCGTCGACGTCGAGGCGCAACGAACGGCGCGTCAGTTACGGACGAGGGTTCGACGCGTCGGCGTCCAGGCGGAGACGACGATTGGCGCGCTGTTGCCGGCAAGAGTTGACGTCGAGCGAGTTACCCTGAACGGCGAGCAGGTGCCGCATCGAGTCGTGCGCACGGCTCGTGGTACTGA
>JBOGIN010000549.1:0-3152 GCA_050742275.1 Vicinamibacteraceae bacterium | reverse complement strand
CAAACAACCTCCGCGTATCCGGGTGGATGAGGACCCAGATCGTGTACAGCGCGAGGGCAGTGCCAAACGGCACGATGAAGAGATCGAGCACCGACAATGGGAACGCGGCGAGACGGGCCCAGGGATGGTAGCGTCGAAGCGCCAGGCCCGCGCCCATTGACGCGGCGCCCCAGAGCAGCAGGAACGCAGCCACGCCGAAGAACAAGGCAGCCGTGAGCGACGCCGCGACACGAACCTCGTCGTCGCCAGCCAGGCTCACGGCGCCGACACCGAGCGCCGCCAACGCAAGCGCGGCGAGACCGGCGAGGGCGCCGGCGATGGTATGGAGCCGCCCTACGAGGTCGGCGTGGGTGTGCATATTACGGCCAACGACGCCGAACGCCTACGAGGGAGCGTCAGGACAAGGTGCGGGCGCTCGTCGTCAGCGGACCGACACTTGAACGACCACTCGCGTGGGAGCGTTGGGATCGCGGAGTCGGAACTGCAGGGAGGCGCCATCCCGTAGACCTGGAGGCATGCGCAACAGGAGATAGCGCGGCGTGGGAGCGCTTCCCTCGCCGGCGCAGTCCTCACACCGCGCGCCCCACGACTCGCCTCGGCCACCGCAGGCAGCGCACGTCGTCGGGAGACAGATTCGAATGGGAACGCGGCCGCCACGCCGGGCTTCGATCCGTGTCAGCGCAACACAGGCGACCGCCAACGGCCCGCTGCCATCAGGTTCGAAGAAGCGCTGCCGAGCACGCTCCGCCGCCGCCGTGGCCGACGGAAAGTCGACGGCCACCTCGTCTCCGAACCAGCGAACGTCACCCGGAAGGCCAGTGACGCGCGTCGCCAGCGCACTCTCGACGCGCGGCCCCGCGCTCGGCCAGCCGGCTCGCTGATGGCGCATGCGCACGCCGCTCGCCGGATTCGCACCGAGCATGCGTCCCGCCGGCCGGTGTCGCTTCCCCGAAATCGGGTCGAGAATGCGGTAGTAGTCCTGCATGCGCGCTCGCTACGATAGGAACGCCCAACCCCTATTGTCAAGCAAACCTAACGTGATCCGCGAACAGCCCCACGATCCTCGGACGCCTGCTCACCGAGCCCCCAGCGTGAGGAGAACCTCCCGCCGCACGCCGTTCTCCCACTCCTCGAAATTGAGCGCTGACTCACACTCGTCACACAGCACTTCCAGCACGGCGGGACGCTGCTCTTCGGCAACTTCCACACGGGTGTCCTCTAGCGACACCACATGAACTTGTAACGTCTTGACCTGAAAACGGCGTGCGTTCCCGCACGTCGGGCAGACAAACGACATCCTGTTCTCCTCACGGTCGTGGCTCGTGCACGGCACCCACACCCTGAGCCCCGTCGCGTCACCCAGCCGCTCCAGGCGAGAGGCTCGAAGGGTCGAATGGCGCTCAAACTAGTCAACGCAGCCCACGCCGCTTCGTCGATTCTATTGGATGGGGAAGACCTGAGCCAGAAAAATCGGGAAACAAGACGCAGAAAACTCGAATCAAGAAGTGGGATTCAGGAATTGGGATTCGCGAATCAGGAATCAGGATCGTGATTCGGGATTCGGGATTCGCGAATCTGGGAGCGGCTGCAATCGGGGAACTGGAGATCTGCAATCAGCGCCGTCTCGGTCACGGCAGGGCGCGCCCCGGGGGACAATGGACGCACCACACCAAAGTCGGGGAGCTCGTGATTCGCCTACTCCTCGTCCTCTTGCTCCGTGTCCTCATCGACCGGCTCGCCGAGCTGCAACACTGCGCCAATCGCGTGTCCTGGAAGCAGGCAATGCTCACCCTTGGCCTCGAGCGATACCAACGTAATGTCCCACGGACGCGCGCGATACGAGGCAGAAACACACCCGCACGGCAGGGCCTCGAGATCCTCGAACTCGAACAGGCTCAACGGCCGCGCCGGAGCGGCAGCGCCAGTGGCGCTGGTGGCGGTGGTGGTGGTGAGCGTCATGGCCTCCATAGTGGTGACCTCCTACCCGACCACTCTGCAAAGTTGACGCCAAGCTCGTTTTCCCGCGTCGGCCTCAACCAGATGCCGGCAGGCGACCCGACCGTTCGGGCGGGCGGCTCGGCGCCGGTCGATCCTTTCATGCAGTGGTCCGTAAGGCTCGAAAACCTTACCTGTCTCTATAGACGCAACCAACCCTCCAGAAGTTACGTCCTCTTAACGCCACGAACACAGTCGGTTACGGGTAGACCAGCAAGCCCTGCACCCGGTGCTTCGGAAACATGGCCTCCGCGGCGCGCACATACAGCTCCAGCTGGCGCCGGTCCGCGGCCCGCGAGCGTCCTGTCTTGAACTCGATGACGGACACCTCGTCTACGCCGACGATGAGGCAGTCGATCGTCCCACGGAGGATCCAGCCATTCGGATTCTGAGATCCGGCGAGTAATTCTGTGTTGGTCGACCAGGTCGAATTGTCCACCCCAACCCGAAGCGCAAACGGCACCTCGGCGTGAACATCGCCGGCGGCCAGGGCACGCACCACCTCGTCACGCTTCCCGATGTCGCGCGCGAGGTTGACTGCTGTCTCGACGATCTGCTCGACGTCGGTCGTCGACAGTCGCTCGTCCGGTTCGATGAGCGAGCGCGCTCTCTCGCCGAGTACACTCGCGTCCTCCGCGGGCGACACACCGAAGCGCAGCAGACGATGCACGAGGCGGCCGACGAGCACGTCGCTGTCGTCAACGTCGGCGCCTGCCGCCCTGCTCGGTGCCTCACTGATCTTTTCGGCGCGACCGCGCGCGACTTCAATGACATTTAACCGCGTGACGGTCGAGCCACTCGCCAGCGGCGCGAGCCCGGCGGGCAGCGACCGATCCACCGCGACGACGCCGTTTCGCACCGTCGTGTCTATTACAACGTTCTGCGTGCGGCAAACGTACAACTCGTGCGGACGACTGGCTCCGGGCCATGTGATGCGGCCACCCTGACGTGTGTGTGCGTGGGCGTCTTCAATCGCGCGTTGGAAATCTGAGGGGATCACCTCACCGAGGCTTCCGCGACCTGGCTTGAACGCCCCATCGCGGAGCAGCGTCGCCAGGTAGAGCCGGTCTCTGGCGCGCGTCAGCGCGACGTAGAGCAGCCGCTTCGTCTCTTCCTTTTCCCGCGCCGATGCGTCCTCGTCGGCCTCGGACTGGTAG
>JBOGIN010000548.1:0-4023 GCA_050742275.1 Vicinamibacteraceae bacterium | reverse complement strand
GGGCTCAACAGGTCATGATTGGGTACAGCGACTCGAACAAAGAGGCGGGCTACCTCTCGGCCAATTGGGAGCTCCATCTCGCCCAGCGGTCGCTCGCCAAGACCTGCGCCGCGCACGACATCCGGCTCACGTTGTTCCACGGGCGCGGAGGATCGGTGGGGCGCGGAGGCGGGCCAGCGAATCGCGCCATTCTCGCGCAGCCCGCCGACTCGGTGCGCGGACGCTTGAAGCTCACCGAGCAGGGAGAAGTGATCACCAACCGGTACGCCAACGCCGACATCGCGCATCGACATCTGGAACAGATCGTGAGCGCCGTGCTGCTCACGTCCGGTCCGCGGCAGGGCCTCGCCGAGAAGCAGAGGGCGACGCTGCGCTCGCGCGGCGGCGAGTGGGAGCACGCGATGCACGCGCTGTCACCGGTTGCCAAGGGGGCGTACTGCGGGCTGGTGGGCACGCCTGCGCTCCTGCGCTACTTCCACGAGACCACGCCCATCGACGAGATTGGCCGGCTGAACATCGGCAGCCGTCCGCCGCGCCGTCAAGCCAGCGAGCGGCTCGAAGACCTCCGCGCGATTCCCTGGGTGTTCGCCTGGATGCAGTGTCGCGTGACATTGCCAGGCTGGTATGGCCTCGGCACGGCCTTTACGGGTTGGGCTGGTGACGACCAGACGCGCTGGGACACGCTGGGCGCGATGTATCGGGAGTGGCCCTTCTTCCAGACGATGATCGACAATGCACAGATGTCGATGCGCAAAGCCGATCTCCTCATCGCACGCGTGTACGCGAGGCTGGGAGACGAGGCCACGCGCGAGCTGATCTGGCCGGTCATTGCCACTGAATTCCAGCGAACCGAGGACGCCATCCTTCGACTCACGCGCCAGCGCGACCTGCTCGACAACGAGCGCTGGGTCCAGCGCTCCATCAAGGTGAGGAACCCCTACATCGATCCGATGAACTATATCCAGGTGGCGCTGCTCAGACGGCTCCGCCGCATGCGCGGCCATCATCGCGCTGCCGGCGCGTCGGCGTCGCACCCCGACGACCAGGAAGCCCTGCGGCGCGTTGTGCTGCTCACCGTGAACGGCATCGCGGCCGGGCTCAGGAATACGGGGTAACCGCACGACCTAAAGAATCTGACAGCGACCGGCGCGGCAAACATCCGATGATCCGGAAGCTCAGAGAGCTTCTGCGTGCGCCTGCACGATTCGAAGGGGGATGTATGCGGCAGAGATCATCGGTCCGGTCAGTTTCCGCGGCGTATCTCGCGGTCAGGTCGACGCCCGCGCGAGCCATCGTCGCCGCTGCAGCGCTGGCGGTTGTTGTAGCCGCTGGCGCTAGGTTCGAGGCGTCCGGCCAAGAAGAACAGACGACGTACCTCGTCAAGAACCTGCGATCGCTCGGCGGAACGGAGAGCCGGGGCAACAGCATAAATAGCCTGGGTTGGATCGGCGGCTTTTCCACCATGGAGGGCAATCTGCTCCGACATGCGACGCTCTGGTTGTTCGGATTTCCTTTCGACCTCGACACCCTCGGTGGCCCCAACAGCAGCGTGGCCTGGTCGTCGGCGATGAACAACCGAGGGCTGATTGCGGGCATTTCTCAGACCGCGGAGCCAGAGCCGCTCGGCCAGAACTGGAGCTGCAGCGCGTTCTTCCGTGAGCAGAGCACCGGGTTCATCTGCCGCGGTGTCGTATGGGAATTGGGCAGGATACGAGCACTTCCCGTGCTCGATGGCGGCTATAACAGCTTTGCCACGGCGGTCAACAATCGTGGCGAGGTCACTGGATGGTCGGAGAACGGCGTCGTGGATCCGGAATGCCACCCTGACTCGACGCAGGTGCTGCAGTTCCGCCCGGTCATCTGGGGCCCTGGCAGAGACCAGATTCGCGAGATGCCGCTCCTCGGCGACGATACCTCCGGCACCGTCAACGCGATCAACGATCGCGGCCAGGCAGTCGGGATCTCAGGGATCTGCGACCAGGCGGTGGGCAGGCACAGCGCCAGGCACGCCGTGCTCTGGGGGAACGGCACCGTCCGGGACATCGGCAACATCGGAGGTGAGTGGTGGAACACGCCCACGGCCATCAACCAGCGGGGCGATATCGCCGGATTTCTCGGCCTCCCGGATGATCCAGAGGGTAACCGGCTCCAGGCGTTTTTGTGGACCAACGAGGGTGGCATGCAGCCGCTCGGCGTGCTTCCCGGACAAACACCGGAGCATGTTCGTAGCGAAGCCTGGGGCATCAACGAAGGGCGACAGGTCGTGGGCGTGTCCTGTGATGCGGACTTCAACTGCCGCGCCTTCCTATGGGAAGACGGCGTCATGAAGGACCTCACGATGCTGGCGCCTGACTATGACGGGATTCTCGTCCAGGCCAAAGACATCAACGATCGAGGCATGATCACCGGCCTCGGCTTCGATCCAGACAGCGAAGCAAGCGTGGCCTATGTGGCGCTTCCCGGCCGCCGCGGTCACCGGGCAACCTCGTCGGTCGCGGCGTCGCGCCACAATGCCACCCGGAGCGTCGTCCTACCGGACAGCGTGAAGAGGGAGATACTCCATCCGCTGAGCTCCGCACACGCCAGGCTCGCGCGGTAATGCGTCACCTCCTGTAGCGAGGGGCCTTCAGGCCCCTCGTTCGTCCTTGTCCGCGCGGCCTGAAGGCCGCGCGCTACGTCCGTGGAGCGTCAGCTCGCGCGCAGAACCTTGTACATCGTGTCGCGCTCGCACGGCTCGAAGCCCGCGGCGGCGATGAGATGGCGGATCTGGTCGGTGGACAAGATGAAGGGCGTGTCCGAGCCCGCCATGTGGTAGATGCGCTCTTCCTGCACCGTGCCGTCGAGATCGTCGGCGCCAAACCACAGTGCCGCCTGCGCCACGTCGACGCCCGTCGCAACCCAGAACGCCTTGATGTGATCGATGTTGTCGAGCACGAGGCGCGCGACCGCATGCGTGCGCAGCGTGTCGGCAGCAGTCGGCGCGGGAAGCTTACGCATGCGGTTGCCGTCCGGGTGGAACGCCAGCGGGATGAACGCCTGGAAGCCGTGCGTCTCATCTTGCAGGGCGCGCGCCCGCAGCATGTGATCCACCCGCTCGTCGTACCGCTCGATGTGGCCGTACAACATGGTCACGTTGCTCTTGATGCCGAGGCGATGCGCGTTGGCGTGGATGCTCAAGTATCGTTCGGTGCCACACTTGTCCGACGCGATCCTCTGGCGCACCCGCTCGGCAAAGATCTCGGCGCCCCCGCCCGGAAGCGCTTCGAGACCGGCCTCCATGAGGCGGCGGAGCACTTGCTCGTCCGTCATGCCATAGAGGTCCGCGAAGAACGCGATCTCGACAGCGGTGAACGCCTTGAGCGTGACGTCCTGTCGAATGCGCTTGAAGCCGCGGAGGAGCTCCGTGTAGTAGCTGAACGGCAGGTTCGGGTGCAGTCCGTTGACGATGTGAATCTCGGTGATCGGCTGGCCGGTGCGCTCGCGCAGCTTGTCCCACGCCTGCTCGAGCGACATCGTATAGGCGTCGGGATCCCCTTCCTTGAGGCGCGCAAACGAACAGAACAAACAGGAGGCAACGCAAACGTTGGTGGCCTCGAGGCGAAGGTTGTGGTTGAAGTACGTCCGGCGGCCGTGGCGATGCTGGCGCGCGCGGTTTGCGAGCCATCCAAGTGCGAATAGGTCTTCACACTCGAACAATCTGACGCCATCGTCCAAGCCGAGACGCTCGCCCGCGCGCAGCTTGTCGTCGATATCATCGATGCCGGCGGCAACAAGACGCTCACGCATACCTCCTTGCATCGTACGCGATTGGCAAGCGGCGCGGCAACCCACTCGATCACGTCGCCCGGGGCCTTTAGAGCCTGTGAAGAACTCAAGTAGGGTCCGCCTTTAGGCGGCCCCTGACGGCGCGAGTTCGGGCCTATCGGCCATGGAGGTCCGCCTAAAGGCGGACCCCACGAATTTATTTCACACGCTCTTCAGGCCCGATCCGGGTCGCAGGGGCGCCCTGGGTTGCGAGACAAT
>JBOGIN010000547.1:0-3044 GCA_050742275.1 Vicinamibacteraceae bacterium | reverse complement strand
TCTTGACCCTGACATTCAACGCGCTCGACGCGAAGGCGCTCGGCCGCTCCTCCGCCTTGGCTTTGGCGTCCGCGGAGGGCAGTCCCGCCACGCCTTCCGGCACGGGGGTCGTCGTCTCACCGGGCGTCGCGTCGGTGGCCGGCGGCAGGCTGGACTGCGTGGGCGGCGGCACGTTCACCGTAATCTCTTCGCCGGGCTGGAGGGCCAGCTCTGGCAGCTCCCGTATTGCCTCGGCCTCGTACGTGCCGGCGCCAAACCGCTCGAGCAGCCGATCGACCTCCACCTCCGACGCCCTCATCACGACATCCCCCTGGACGCGCGGCCGAAGCAACTCTCCATCGACGCGGAGGTCGAGATCGGCGTCGAGATTGGCGTAGTCGTTGTCCACGAGCGCGAACGTCTGCGCCTTGACTCGGACCACGAACTCGCCGATGTCGCCCCCGTGGAGCGCCAACTGCCCCGTCACCGTCAGCGGTTGCTTCTGGGGATCCAGCAGCTGGAACTGTTCGATCCGCAACCGCTCCGGCTCGAATCGAAGCCGCGCGCGCCCACCCTGATAACGAAGCCCCGTGGCCGGCAGCGTGAACGCGACGTTCGCGAGATCGGCCGACCCGACGATGTGTGGATCCCGGCCGGCGTTGGTGAGCCGAAGGTCGACGGATGCGGTGCCCCCCATTTGCTGAATCTGCGGCACCAGCTCGTCGATCAAGGCAAGGCCGAACCGCCGAGCGTGGATCGTCACGTCGAGCCGGTCGGCTGCGGAGGCGGCCACATGGCCGGCGGGCGCCGCGGCCGGCGGCTGGAACAGCGTCTTCGGCACGACGCCGCGCGCGGTGAGACGAGCGTTCGCATCCTGCTGCAACCGGAGGTCGAGATCCGCCAGCACGCCGTCGTATCGAACCGTGCCCGTGAGCGCCTGAAACTCGTAGTCGCCGTACGCGCCGTCTCTCACATCGAGCGTGGCATCCACCAGCGGCGCCGCACGCGTGCCGCGGATGGTCGCGCGCCCATCGAGCACGCCGCCAAGCCCGCGCTCGCCAACCGTGAGGTCGTCCACCTGCGAAAGGTCGACCCGCTCCGCCGTGACCTTCAGCTCGGACTTGGTCGTGTCGCGGACGCCGAGCTGCCCATCGACCGTCAGCCGCTGCGCGCGGTTCTCCAGCTCGAGTCCCGCCACCGTCACCATCGCGCCGTCGTAAGCAATGACCGCCTTCTGATCTGGTGAGAGCCGCCAGACGACCTCCTTGCGCTCGAGCGAGAGCCGCTGCAGCTCCACCTGCTGGCGACCATCGAGGAAGGAGGCGCGGCCGCGCGCGTCGAGCGAGGCACGAGGATCCACGGCGCTCGCTTGGAAGCTGAGCGCACGGTTCGCATAGGTGGCCTCGGCCGTCAGCGTCTTGAAATCGATGCCGGGCCCACGAGCACGAGTCACGCGCGTCTTCGCCTTACCACTGAGCCGCGCGAGGTCGAGCTCGAGCAGTGTCAGTTGAAACGTCGAGTCGAGCTGCCCGACCGAGAATCGTGTCCCGTACGCCGCTCGCCGCGCCTCGAGGACGCCGGTCGTGGTGAGCCTTGAACGCCGCCCGGTCATCCGTCCCCGGACGGTTGCCGCTCCCTTCACCGGCTGTTCGATCAGGCGCGACAGCGGCTCGACCTCGTCCGATACGACGCGATACGTCACGGACCAAGGCGTCTCTTCATCGAGCGAGGCGGTGCCCGCGCCAGTCAGCGAGTATCCCGGTCCGTTGGCGCTCAGGCTGTCGAAGGTCGCGACACCCTTCTCGTAGCTGCCCTTCGCGGCCATCGTCTTGACGGCCAGACCGGCGATCTCCGAGTCGTTCAGCGCGACGAGGCCGCTCACGTCGAAATACTCGGGCGTGAACGGTGCGCTGACATCTGGAAACCAGAGGCGCACGTCCGCTGAGCCCGTGAGCCGGCTGGTCACGCGCTCGACGTCGAAGAGGGTCTCGAGGTCGTAGTCGGCAAAGCGACCGGCCGCCTCGACCTCGAGCGCGTTGTCGCCCATGTTGGCCTTGAAGCGTAGCTCTGGAAGCCGGCCGCCCATGACGGTTGAATCGACCATCCGGCCGGATCCTGAAACGATTGCCGGTGTGTCAGGCGCCACTGTGCCCTTGACATCGAACTGGCCGCCGAGCCGGCTCTCGAATCGATCCGCCGCCAGAGCCTCGATCTCCAACGCCGTGCCCAGCCGCTGAAGGTTCAGGTCGGTGATCGTGCCGCTGGTGTGATAGTCGAACCGTCGTGGCCGGAACGAAAAGCGCGCTCGGCTTCCTTCACCAATCGCCGCGCCCTCGACGACCGACGGCGCATGAAACGTCGTCTCGCCACCGATGGCCCCTTCCGGCCCGTGCACGTGGTAGTCGAGATCGAGGCTGGTCGCGAGCCGTGGCAGATCGAGTACGCGCGGCACCCGGCGCATGTCTACCTGTTGCACGCGTCCGCGGAGATTGAGCGCCAACGGCTTGCCATCCACCGGCACCTCCAGCGTGCCGCTCGACCTCACCCGTGCGCCGTACGCCCTCCCCACCGCGGACGCGATCGTCACCCGTCGTCCGTCGAGGCGGCCGTGGGCGGTGAGATCCTGTCCTTCGTAGCCGAACGCCCGCGCGATGGGCCCCCGAAATCGATACGTGCCGTCGCCCATGCCCTCGCGGCTCCGGGGAGGAAAGCGGAGGTCGAAGGTCACATCACCCGTGATATGGGTCTTCCGTTCCGGGTCATCGAAGATCGGCGCAAGGTCGACGTTCTGCACGGCGAGCGTGCCGCCAATCGCGCGATCCGGGCCCGCGAAATCCGCCACGAGGCTGCCATCGGCGCGTCCGGCCTCCGAGCGCAGGTCACGCACGCGGATTCGCATGTCAGAAGCCGGGCCATCGACTCTAGCGCCAAACACCGGATTCAACCGCATGTCGCGCAGCGCCGGGAGGAGCCCCGCCCACTCTGGCAGCCAGATGTGCGTGGCCTCCACATCCAACCCGTAGGAGCGGGAGGAGTCGGCGAAGTCTGCGATCGAGCCGTGCACC
>JBOGIN010000546.1:0-2484 GCA_050742275.1 Vicinamibacteraceae bacterium | reverse complement strand
CTTCGAGGTGATCCGCGTGAGAGACAACCGGCGGTCGGCCCCGCTGCGCGTCCGCTCCACCAGTCCCCCCTGCGCCAACCGGTCGACCAGCCGGGTGACGTCCGGCGCGCGCTCGATCATCCGCTCGGCGATGTCGCAGCGTGAATAGCCCTCTGACGGCCCCCCCTTCAGGATCCGCAGGACGTTGTACTGGCCGCTGGTCAGCCCGAATGTCGCGCACGCTTCGTCGATCCTGTCGCGCACGTGCCCGGCCGCCACCAAGAGGCTCACGACTGCCGCTTCGTCCATGCCGAAGCGTTTGGCCCGCACGCGTCGCTGCAGCGCCTCGAACATAAGTATGTGTTGTAACACACAATCACCGCGGGACGCAAGCCGCAAGGGCGTTGGCCTCATCGTGCGCCCGGCGGCGTCGCCTCGTGCGGCGCCGAAGAGCTCGGTTTGATCGGCAGGCCCTACCCGTTCCGGGGTCTCATGTGCGCCATCACCTCGTCCGCGGTCGGCATGCTCGATTGGGCCCCACGGCGGACCACCGAGAGCGAGGCCGCGGCGCAGGCGAAGTCGCCGGCCTGGTCGATATCGGCGCCCCGCGTCAGGGCCACTGCCAAGGCGGCGTTGAAGGTGTCGCCCGCTCCGGTTGTATCGACGACTGGCGTCGGGCGCGGCTGCCAGTGATGTTCGCGGCCGCGGGTCACGAGCTCGGCGCCTTGCTCGCCAAGCGTCACGATGACCCCCCGAACGCCACGATCCAGCAGCTCGTGCGCGCGGCGGGAGATCGTGACCGCCGACGCCGTCAGCGCCGTCAGCTCCGTGACGTTGGGTGTGACGTAATCGACGTCGGACAGCAGAGCATCCGGCAAAGGCCGAGCGGGCGCGGGATCGAGGATGACGAGGGCGCCGGCCTCCCGACCGAGGCGGGCCGCCGCCTCGACGGTCGGTAGCGGTACCTCGAGTTGCAGGAGCACCACGGCCGCGGACGAGAAGAGCGCGCGGCTGTGTTCGAGACGCGCCGGCGTCAGCGCCTCGTTGGCGCCTGGGACGACGACGATCTGGTTTTCACCGGCCGGATCCACCGTCACCAGGGCCATGCCGGATGGCAGGTCGGGTGCGAGGTCGACGGCCCCGACTTCTACGCCTGCGCGCGCCAGATTCTCGAGAAGCTGCCTTCCGTAGGCGTCACTACCGACACAGCCCACCAGCGTCACGTGTCCGCCGAGCTTTGCGGCGGCGTACGCCTGGTTGGCGCCTTTGCCGCCGCAGTGGATCTCGAAGTCCTCGGCGGTGAGCGTCTCTCCCGGCAGCGGCAACCGCTCCACACGGGTGACGAGATCGATGTTGAGGCTTCCGACGACGACGATGCCAGGGCTCACGGTCATACGCGCGCGGCAGGGCGATGACGATACGCGTCGAAGATGGCCGCGGCGACGATCACGCAGCCGGTGATCAGACGCTTGGTGGGCTCTTGTGCTCCTGCCTGCGCCAGGCCGGTGGCCAGCACCGCGATGATGACCACGCCGAAGAGCGTGTGCACGACCGAGCCGCGTCCGCCCATGAGGCTCGTGCCGCCGATGACCGCAGCCGCAATCGCGTGCAGCTCGTAGCCCGCGCCGGCATTTGGATCGCTTGCGCCGAGCCGCGCGGAATGGAGCACCGCGCCGAGCGCCGCACACAGTCCGGCCAGCGCGTACACGGCGAACGTCGGCCATCGCGTGTCGATGCCGGAGAGACGCACCGCCTCTTCGTTCGTGCCGATGGCGACGAGATGGCGGCCGAGGACGGAGCACGTCAGCAGCACGTGGCTCACGGCCACCGCGAGCGCGGCGAGCAGGATGGATGGCGAGACGCCGAACGCCAGGCTCTCGGTGAGGTGATCCACGCTGGCGCCGAGGTAGCGCGTTTGCGAGTGCGTCGCGGCGTAGGCCAGCCCCCGCGCCACCTCCATCATCCCCAGCGTGACGATGAACGCCGGTACCCGCCAGCGGACGATGACGAGCCCGTTCGCGCAGCCGCAGGCCAGGCCCGTCGCGACGCAGGCGGCGAGCGCGACGCCGAGAGGCGCGTGCAACGAGGCGAGGCAGGCTCCGAAGACGGCCCCTGAGAGCGCGAGGACGGCGCCCACCGACAGGTCGATGCCACCGGTAATCAGCACGAGCGTCATGCCGGTTGCGAGCACGACCGCCGTCGGAATCTGATGCGCGACCGTCCGCAGGGTGGCGAGGGTGAGGAAGTGGTCCGTCAGCAGACCGAATGCCGCCAGCACCCCGAGCAGGACGGCGCCGAGACCGAGATACTCCTTCACGTGTTCCTAACTCCGGCAGCTGGTCGGTCGTGATACCGGAGCGCAGCGGTGAGCACGGCTTCTCGACTCCAGGCGCCGCGCTCGAACGTGCCAGCCACACGTCCGAGCGAGAGCACGACAATGCGGTCGCAGAGCTCGAAGAGCTCCTCGATCTCCGACGAGACGACCAGCACCGCACCACCCTCGCC
>JBOGIN010000545.1:0-2609 GCA_050742275.1 Vicinamibacteraceae bacterium | reverse complement strand
GCCGCGATCTGATTCGTGTGCAATGGTGCGTGATCGCGCCACTCACCGCGCTGCTTCATCTGCGGTGAGACGAAGGCAATCCAGACGTCCTGCGCGCCATCCACCGTCGCGCCGTGATCGCGCCAATCCTCGATCGTCCGGCCGCGGCCGTGGTCCGTCGTGATGAGCATGTGTGTGCGGCCGCGATAGTCCGGCTGCGCCTGCAGCCAGCTCCACAGCTCTTCGAGATAACGGTCTGTGCGCGCATACGCGTCGAGGACGCGATCGTAACGTCCATCATGGGCCCAATCGTCCGTCTCGCCGAGCGCGAGATAGAGGATGCGAGGCTTGGCTCTTCGAAGATGCGCCATCGCCAGTCGGAATGTGTAGACATCGTGGCGCACCGAATCCCACGGCGTTGGCGTCTCGAGCTGGAGGGTGCTCAGCTCGCGCACGTCGGGATCTGGGTGCTCGAAGGCTTCGAAGCCAGCGTTGGTCGTCAGCGCTCCTTCCGTGTGCTCGACGATGGCATTGAAGACGCTCCACGAGGCGAAGACGCCTGTGCGAACCGTAGGCAGGCGGAGCCTCGCCTTGAGCGCCTCGAGCACGGTTGAATACGGGTTTTGTACGGGATCGTTGCTCTTGATCGTGTCGTCGTGCGACTCACCCAGGAGGATCTCCGCATATCCAGGGTAAGAAAAGCGATGTGTGTTCGTCAGCGTCACCGAGCTCTTGGCGTTCGGATTGCCCGCGATCGATCCGTGCCGGCGCATCAGCGTGCCCCAGAAGAACGGCATCAGCTTCTCGCGGCGGGCGGCCGGCGTATCCGCCCAGAAGCGGCGATACACGGGTGAGTCGGCGACTTTTGATCTGTGTCGAGTGTCGACCGCAGAACATCGAGATCCAGGCCGCCGAACATCTCCTCGACGCGCGCGCCGTCGAGCGTGATCAGGATGAGATTGTCCGTGGTGGCCGGCTGAGCGAGCGTCGAGGGCGCGGGCCGTACCACAACCGCAACGGCGATGACGAGGAAGAGTCGGCGGATCATGGAGGTGCAGCGCTTTGCCGAATGTAACCTTCCGGCGCATCTTGGTTCACGCCAGCTAACGGCTTCCCATCTGCCACTCTCTGATGGCGTCGATAGGGTAGAGCAGCATCACGATGTTGAGCGTCAGGTTATCTCGGATCAGGTACGCCGTAAGCGCTTCGAGGCCCAACGCCAGGCCGATGATAGCCCAAACCGGCAGACGGGCCGCGGCAACGAAGCCGACCATCATCGCCAGGGTGTCGAACACCGAGTTGACGACGCTGTCGCCGTAATAGTCGAGTGAGATGGTGGCCTCACGATACCGGTTGATGACGAAGTCGGTGTTCTCGAACACTTCCCAGGATGCTTCGAGCAGGGTGGCGATCGCCAGTCGCAGGCCCACCGGCCAACGCCTCGCGATCAGCCACAGGAGGCCGAAGAACAGAACGCCATGGACGACGTGAGAGAAGGTGTACCAATCGGAAAGGTGTTGCGAGTTCTCGGAGCTCAGGACGACCCCGTGCCACAGCTTGACGTAACCGCACTGGCAGATGGGCACGCGTCCCATCAAGGCGAGAACGAGCGCGGCTCCCGCGACAATGCCAGCGGCGATGAGCGCGTAGTGCCACGGCGCAACGCGAGCGTGCCAGCGGCCGGCCGCACGGACCGGTGTCTTGGGGACGTCTTGCAGGCCAGCCGGCATCGACCCTCAGCATAGCCGATGGCATGTGCGGCGACGCAATCAGCGACGTTGCGTTTCTTTCCCGAAGTGCTCCGACAGATAGGCAATCACGACGTCGAGCTCACGGCGTGTCCCCGCCGCGCCGCGCGCCGCCATGTCGTCGATGACGCGCGTCCAGCCTTGCTCGTCGTTGCGCGCGGAGGTCACGACATCGAGGTGGTGGCAGCCGACGCAGAGACGCTCGACGAGCGCTTTCCCGTCGCCGTCCGGCAGCGACGTTGATGACGAAGCGGCCGCCGGCGGCGACTGCCGCGGCGGGGGAGCGCCCACCGCCGTCCGCTGCGGCGGCGCCGAGGCAGACGGCAGGGCAAACGCGATCAGGGTCGAGCCCAGGGCCGGGACCGATCGACTGAGCTGAAGCCCACCGCCCGCCATGACCACGACGTACTGGCGCCCGTCACGCCCCATGAACGTCACGGGCGCCGCCTTGGCATCGGCGTCGATCTTCGTGACCCACAGCTCCTTGCCGGTCTTCGCGTCGAACGCGCGGAACCGCCTGTCGGCCGTGGCGCCAATGAACACCAAGCCGCTTGCCGTCGCGAGGCTGCCGCCCAGTGTGAGCGCGCCGGTGTCCGGGATGCCCTTGGCTGCCAACGCCTCGACAATACCGAGAGGAACCCTCCACGCCACGTCTCCCGTATTGACGTCGACGGCGACGAGCTCGCCGAAGGGCGGCGCCGAGCACGGAATGCGGCTCTCCGGATTCCAGAACCTCGCATACGCGTCTCCCCACGGAGACGTCTTGCGGTAGGAGGTGACGGCGCCAGTCTCGGGATCGGTGGCGCGCGGCTCCATGCGGCCCACCATGCCGAGGTTCGACACGTTCAGGAAGACGAGACCGAGCCGGGGATTATAGGAGAC
>JBOGIN010000544.1:0-5147 GCA_050742275.1 Vicinamibacteraceae bacterium | reverse complement strand
GAGCGGGATCTCCGAGCAGATCCTCGTATCGCACCATCAGGGCCTTCGACTCGTCCAACTGGGCCAACGGCACCATGTGGAGCACACACCACACAAAGGCAGTTGATTCAAACGTATTCGTTCGATCTATCGCCCTGGACAATTCCTCGATCTTGGGAAAGTCTTCGAGCAAATGCTGCTGCGCCATGATGTGATCGACATCTGTGCCGCCCCCAATCGAGGTGCCCCACCCGAGCTTGGCCCACGAGCGGATGATGCCGAGCGGATGGCGCAGGACGAAAATCATTGGCATGCCGGGCCGCAGCCGTCGCAGCCATCCGAGCATCAAGTTGCAGCGGATATCCTTGACAATTCTCCGCTGAGCGAACCTTCGCGGATTGAACTTGTCGGTCCAGGCGCAACTGACCCGCCCAGCGAGGATGCGGCGCGCCACCTCTTCTTTTTCCGGCACCTTGTCGCCAGCGCGACGATACTCGTGGTACCCAAATGCCCGCGCTTCCGGCACCTCCGCCGGGAGGAACGGCTCGAAGATGTCACGATAGCCCTGATCGTAGTTGACGATGTTGGAGACCCAGGTGGTGCCGCTCCTCCCCATGCCGGCAATGAACACCGTAGACGTCTCGTCTCGATCGAGATCGATGATGTTTCTCATTGATCAGCCAGTACAAGATGGCGGTGGCTGTATTGTAATCTGGAGCTCTTACTGCAACCCTCGCGCGTGTTACAGTTCGGCTGGCGGTTCAGCCGAATACCCAAAGAGCTCGAAGTCCTGTGCATAGAGATCCTGCACGCGCCGTTTCACCGCATCATCCGCATAGTACGTGCCGAGGCTCGCACGCGCTTCACGCGCCTCGTTGATCCGGCCGAGCTCCGCCTGGATGGCGAGTCGGTCGCACACGTGCACGAAGTCTTCTGCGATTCGCTCGATGTGCCCGACGAAATCCATCACCAGCTTTCCATCCAGCTCGAGGAACTCGTGCTGAGGACGGAAGTGCGGCTCCGTCCAGTGGCGTCCAGGCGTGAGCCCTCGCAAGACGAAATTCGGGAAGTCCGGGTACTCGCTGAGTAATTCATCCCTGATGTGTTGATTGCTGGCCCACGCACTGTGTCCACCTGTGCGAAGGAACTCGTACGCCGAAACCAAGCGGGTGTAGGGGTTACGGACGAACGTGAACTTGAAGTACTTCCAGAACTCCCTGCCGAAGATTCTGCGATAGTCACATGCCGATCGGTGTCCTCCTGCCAAGTTACCGAAGAGCGCCACACTGACGCTGATGCCTGCCGCCTTGGGAATGTGCACGAAGATGCAACGATGCTCGTCGAACGGTCGCAACGAGTAGGTCACGGCGTTGGCACCGTGACCTACGTGCCTCGTTTCCTTGCGTAAAGCCGCATACCCTCGGCGATTGATCCAATGCCTGACGCTGCATTGCTGCTCTTCCGGTAACCGTCTGATGATCTGTCTCAAGACGGGGTGGAGACGACGTCGTGTCACGATCGTGGCCAGCCAGGCCTACGACTCTCTCGCTCCGAGGCCTCGGTGAACCGCTGCACTAGTCCCCGGTCGTTGCCTTTCAGCATCGATATCGACAACAACGGTCCGCCGATCGACTGCTCCCTGTCAGACGGGATCGCGTCGCTGAGATCGTCGGTTCTCCGAGAGATGTTGTCGCGAACGAAGTGCATGACATGCTCATCGTTGTCGATTTCGAGAAATGACAAGGCACGCTCGACGGTTTCTCGAGGCGTCCGCGTCAGATCACTGTACGAGATCTCGCAAACACGCTCGTCGGGCAATTCCCGCAAGACATCAACGGTCGCCTCTGTGCTGAGCCTCCATTCGAGTAGACCTCTGTCGAAAGAGGTGGCGCAGAGCGCCGGCAAGCCCGCCGTGTCGTCGCGCTCCTGCGCGACCTGCACGAGCTGGCGCCACTTGTACCCATTTGCGCCGAACCATGGCCCCCGGTCGCTGTGCTTCTGAATCGAGCGCGCAACCTCCAGTCCATTTCTGTAGATGAAGATGAAACGCGCATCCGGAAATATCGACGTAACGAAGCCCAATCGAAAGCTGTTGGCGGGCAGCTTCTCGACGAGATGAGCTCTTCCGGTCTTCATGGTTTGAAGGGCAAACAGCCGTCGTAGCTTCCGGCTCTTGCTGGTCTCGACGTCGGTGCTCGTGAGGACCAGCCTGCCATGCCGCGCTGTCGCTTCCTCCGTCCATACGTCGGTCTCCGGATAGGCGCGAAACCACAAGTCCCGAGGCTCATGCAGATATGTGACCTCGCGGTGTTGCGATAACGCCGTTCCAAGAATCGTGGTTCCGGACCTGCCGCAGCCGACGATGAAGGTCGGACGTGTTGGTCCTTGGATGGGAAGAAGGGTAACTGCACGGCCCGCAAGTGACCGACTCTGGCGCCGGAGTTCTCCCAGGAAGCTCATACGAACGGGGCTCCTTGCGGCCCCTCCACCCGGAAGACGAGGTGAATACCGGAGGAGCTCGAACTCCTTCGCGTAGACATCCATCGTCTCGGCGCTGCTACTGAGGGCCATTGTCCAGGAACTTGAGGAGACCAGCGTGAAGGGTCTGTAAATCGCCGAAGTTATCGTGGACGTATTGCTCGTACGCTCTCAGCACATCCTCGTCGTAACGATAGCCTTCCTTCAACTCCATCGCCGCCACCGCATCGTCGAGCCACCGCGCGTCCGGCTCGACGCGTAAGAAGGAGGCGAGCCGGGTCAGCATGTCGCGAGATATCTCGTGCTCGAAGTAAGAGAAGAAACGGTCGGGGAAGCGGCGCTGAAGGCCGCCGAACCACTGAATTTCATCCAGCACCGCCCGTGTGCAGTCCAACAAGGAGGAATGCCGGTGTAGATGGTCGAAGATCGCGACGTGGCCGGTCTTGAGATTCGATGTGGCGCAATCGAGAGGGTTCCTGATCGGGAGGAGAAACCGTAGACGATCGTTCCGGGCGAAGACCTGCTCGAAATCGAACTGGCTGTGCCGGATGGCATTCGAGGTTCTGAGAGACTCCTTCCAGAAGAGACACCGGATGTCGTCCTTGAGGAGCTGCCCTCCCCGGCTGCGATGGAGCGCCCCCATCGGGTGCGAACCGTCGAAGGCATGCGAGTGGACCAACGAGCCGCCATGGTTGCCTCTCGTTCCACCCTTGGAGGCGAAGATCGCGTACTGGACGAAGCGATTGAACCGGCGCTCGTCGTAAGCGGCGATGAAGTCGACACGCCGGTTGCCGAAGATCCTGTCGCCTGCGTGATTCAAGACCTGACAGTGAGGGTGCAGGAAGATCACCGACGCGGTCAAGGTGGTCAGGTTGCGATACGGACCGAGGGCAAGACAAACCGTCTTGCAGCCTCGTATGTCTACGGAGCGCGAGCGTACGAGATTCCCGGCGTCTACCAATTGCTGAGTGAGCGCGGCGAGGCGTGTAGGACGCGGCCTTGCGTGTTCCACAAGTGGATCCTCCTGCTGAGAATGGGTCATTCAAGTTCCGCGCCAATCCGAGAGTCCGCGGAGTGTGGCCTCCCTCGAAACCAAAATCGTAGCACGGTGGAGGTTCGGAAAGGCATGGTCGGCGGCAACAGAATCTCGTCTCTTGCTATTCCACGTCGAAATCGCAGCCCGTCAGGAACCAGCCTTCGGTGCCAGCCAATCGTTCGTGTAACGTTGTCGACCTTGCGCGAACAAAGAAGGGCAATCGTTCTTCCGCACGAAGACGAAAGCCAACCGCATCCATGAGGTGAGGAACGGTCTGACCGGACGCCAGACACCGGATGATCCCTGCGCCATCCTGGATCAGCTGGTCTGCGGCGACCTGCATGAGAAAGAGACCGGGCGAGACGCGATCTCCCACGGCGGGTAGGGCGAGCCAGTCGGCGATGTCTCCTTCTTTGCGAGGATTCGGCCTGTCGAGATTGAGCCGGGTCACGACATACCCCACGAGACGCCCGCTGTCGAAAGCGCCGTGGATGCGGTATCGGCACCGAGGATTGGACACGAAGCGCCAGTTCAAGTAGGCCGCGCTGCGCCGCACCGAGATATGGCCATGGCCCTCCAACGCTCGGCAGAGCGCCGTTACCTCATCGTCGAACTCGCTCAGCTCGCGCACTTCCAGAGCGCGTGGTGGCCGCTTGCGGCGGAGCCGTCGTTGGAGCGCGAGCAGAACGTCGCCTGCTGCGGCGGCCATGCCGGTCAGCGGACCCAGCGTCATCTGCCGCTGGATGAAGTCGTGGCTGCGGACGAGCGTCTTCCACACGCGAAGCTCGAGCGCCTGTTCGAACATGCGCGAGATCAGCTTGTGCGATCGTGCGTTGCTGCCGGTGACGAGCGTGACGGGGTAGTGCTCGAAGATCACCAGATTCATGAGGGCGCCGAGACCGCGGCCGTCGTAGTCGGGGCGCACCATGATGTCGAGGGTCCGCGTTGCCTCGTGCGCCTTCCCATCCACCACGAGCACAACGGGCTCGAGCCCCATACCGCCGATAATCTCGTTCTCCTTCTCGAAGACCCAGTAAGGCGTCGGCTGTGTCGCGAGCTGCGGATTGAAGTACCGCCATCGCACGTACGCCTCGTCATCCCACCACATGCCGCCGGATACGCGGCGCCGCAGCTCCAGAATGCGCGGCACATCGGCCGCGGTGGCGGGCCGGAACGCCTCGCGGAGACGCTCGTACGGCACACCCAGACTCTGACTCACGTACGGACCGAGCTGTTGAAGTGACCAGGACACGGAAAGTGCAGGGAGAGAATTACGTTTACGCTGACGTGCGGACGGAGCTACTCGAAAGGCAACCGTGCCTGTGCAGCACGTCCAGGATGTCCTGAACGGACGTGAGCGCTGGCAGCTCGGATTCGGTGAGACGAATCCCGAACCGTTCGTCGAGCTGCGCCATCAGGACGAGCTGACCGAGTGAATCCCAGGCTGGGATGTCGGCCCGCGGCGTCGTCGCCTGAATGTTCTCCCGTGGCTCCTCGAACATCTCAGCGACCCAGGCGAGCGCCTCGTCGACCGACACCGCGCTTGGTGAGCCGTCCTGTTCCATGTTCATGCGTAACGATCCTCCTTATATCCGTAGGGCGGGCCTAAAGGTAATGCCTTTCGGAAATTCGGCTGTTCATGGTGTCAGACAAC
>JBOGIN010000543.1:0-4382 GCA_050742275.1 Vicinamibacteraceae bacterium | reverse complement strand
GCTCGAGGTAGGTCGCGTACGCCGCGACACGTTGCTCGATGCGTGTCAACGCCGGTGACGAGTACAACGACAGTTCGGTTCTGGCATACCGGTCGAATTGCCGCACCAACGCGGCGAGATCGGGATCCTCTTGCGAGTCCGCCGGCGCACATCGCTGGAGCCGAGTCCGAGTTATGCCAGGCAACGTCCGCACACCGTGCTCCTGCAGCTGGCGTACGAGGCGCCGTGCCGCGCGGAAGTGCTCGCGTGCACGGTCGGTCGAGTAGCCTTGTCTCAACAGCCACGTGCCATAGCCATCCAATGTCGGACCGATGATCGGCAACGACGTGTACCGACGGTGCACCCTGGGATAGAGCTCGAGCAACATCGGACCCTCCTTTTCGTGGTGTGCCGAAAGTGGCAGGGTGACGATGCTACGGAAAAGTAATGTGGAGTGCTTGAGAGGAAGTGTGCCGAATCATCGGAGATCCAGAGCAGGATCTCCACATTTCTGATCGCTCACCATTAGTCGATAAATGTGGAGCTCCACATTTTGCGACGAGATTCGCTACTTCTTCTATCTCACCAACGATCGCGAGACTGCGGCCACCGAGATCGTGTTTCTGGCCAACGACCGGTGCAACCAGGAGAACCTGATCGCGCAGCTGAAGAGCGGCGTCGGGGCGACGCAGATGCCGGTCGATACCGTGCTCAGCAACTGGGCGTACCTGGTGATGGCGGCCCTGGCGTGGACCCTGAAGGCGTGGTTCGCGTTGCTGTTGCCCGAAACCGGTCGCTGGGCCATCCCCTATCGCCGGGAGAAAGCGGCGGTCTTGCGCATGGAGTTCAAGACGTTCCTGAGCGCATTCATGCGCGTGCCCGCGCAGGTGGTCCGCACGGGGCGGCGCCTCGTCTTGCGCTTGCTCGCGTGGAATCCCTGGCAACACGTGTTTCTCCGGGGCGTCGATGCCTCTGTCGGCACGCTGCGATGTTGAGGCGGTGGGCTCGACGCGACACCGGGATAGGGAGGCCCGGCTGGTATCCACCGTCAGCGCAGCGACACGGAGCGGCGCCGTGAACAACTGACAACCGAGACAGCACGAGCGCGGCACGGGCGCCGAAAGTATTGGTCTCTCTGCTTCCGATGTCACCGGCTCGCGCTCTTTCAAGCGACTCACAACACGCTTATTTTTGGACTAGAGCGCCGAACGGTTTGAGAGTGCCGTCATTACGCAGCCTTTTGCGAATCGACTTCTGACCGATGCAGTGTCTCCAGATTTTGGATCGCGCTCGCACGGCGGAGGTCGTAGGTGTTCTTGCGAACGCCGACGTAGCGCGCGTGGTTCCCTTGTCGTTGCGAAATATGCGCGAGCTTGTGCTCGATCGTCGTGCGCTCCCGCAGCGCCGCGCGTCCCGCGGGCGTCTGGATCTGTTTGCGGAGGCGGTGCTGCAGCGGCTCGTTCTCGGCGATTGCGACGGAGCGGCCGTGCCCGAGTTCGGCCGTGGTGCACTGCGGTGGCAGCGCGCAGCCATCGCAGACGTCGGGGTCGAACTCAACCATCGTGCCGAACGCGAAGCGTTGTACCTGTCCATCGGGACACGCGATCGTGCGGTCGCGGAGATTCAGCGGAAACGCCGATTTGGGAAACAGGCGGCCGTTGTGCGACTTCCAGGGCTTGCACACGATCTTGCCGCGGCGGGTGAGCACGTCGTCCACGAGCGTACTGTTGATATACCCGCGATCGATCACCAGCTGGTCGACGGTGAGGGCCTGCCGCTCCAAGTCGATCTTCAAGGCCGGCATGGCGCCCTCCTCAGGGCGATTCGCCGGGGTGATGGCGCACGCGAGGATCAACCCGCGATCGACGTCCGCGGCGAGGTGACGCTTGAAGCCATTGAACCGCTTACTCTTGCTCTTGCGGCCGTGCCGCATCTCCGTGTCCGCGATCGAGACGCGACGGTCCTCGGCCACGCCCTGGCGAATGCGCACACCGCCCCCCGGATCGGGCTCCAGATCCTGCGTGCGGATCTGCTCGAGGGTCTCGAGCTGCGTCTTGAGCGGCGGCATCGCAATTTCCTCGGCCAGCCGGGTCTCCAGCCACGCCTGCAAGGCATCGAGCTGGCACGCGAACGTCTTGATCGCCTCGGTCTTCTCACCCGCATCGTTCCAATCGATGTCGAGCGCTGCCTTGACACTCGATCCCACGAGCAGCGGAATGCCCGCCGCTCGACAGACTTGCTCGTCGGGCCACCCAAGCAGGCGGGCCGCACACCGCACCACGTTGCGGGCCGCGTGGGCCATTAAGTTGTACGTGTCCTCGACGCGCCCCGCACCCTCAAGGGGGCTCGAATCGATTCGATCGCGACGCGCAGCGTCTTCGGCAGCTTGCGAGGGTCAAACGCCTTCGTCCGCTTCGCCAGTTCGACCGTGCGTTCGAGCACGCGGCGATCCAGGTCCGCGGCGATCAGCCGCTCGCGAAACTCCTGCAACGCGCCTTGCGAAAACGGCGGCGCCTCGGCACCGAGGCACCCGAGCACCATCTGCACGCGCAGGTCCACGACGGTCAATTCGACCATCTCGGCGTCGGACACGCCGAGATAGCCCTGCACGAGCATCGCCATTGCCATCAGCGCGGGCGGCAGCGCCTCCTTGCCGGCGCCCGTGTTGCGATACATCGACGCCAGTTCCTCCTGAAACGCGTCGTCAAACAACTCGTGCCGATGCCGGCGCAGAAAGCCCAACAGCTTGCGGACACGACCGAGACGCTTCAACAAGAATTGCTCTTGCCGTGTCGGCGCAACGGCCGGTTTCCAACGCGCGATCGTCATCTGCATGCCTCCTCGGGGCCGTCGGCCCACGAACACATCAGATCACAGATCGCATCAGCCTATGCATAGAAAGAAGTGATCTTCCCCATCACTTAAACTGATCGGTGTTCTAGGAGCAGGTGAGCAGGCTCACTGAGCGCATCCGCCAGATCCTCCGGACACTCGATCCGTAGGTTCTCCTGTCCACGTTCGATCCGGCTAATCGTTCGTACGCTCATCCCCGAGCGCCGTGCCAGCTCCGCCTGAGTCCACCCCCGCGCTTTGCGTAGGCGTCGGAAGTTCACAGCAAGGCGGGCGCACGCTTCCACGATCACGGACTCAGTGTTCGTCAGCGTCGTCCGCGTCGTGGCACTCTTCGTCCTCGTCTTTATCGTCGTAATCCTCTTCATTCTCATCAAGCACTTCGATCCGCGCTCGAAACCTATGCTCTCTCAGCAAGTGGCGGACGTATTCGCCCTCAGCCTCATCCCGCACCGGCACGATCACCACAGAGGGCTCGCCCTCGGCGCACGCCTCCAAAGTTGACCAGCGGTCCACATCACCGGCAATCTTCACCAGCCGATCGAGGGCATAAAAAACGGCGCCAGGCGAAACATTGAAATGAAGGGCAAGAATCCTGAAATCGGTGCCCGGCGTGTAGCAGTCGATCAGTGCACTCCGGTCGAATCGAAAGAGCGACTTGTACGGGGCCGTCGTGCGTGCGAGCCAGTCCAGTACCCGGTCCCGGTGTTTGAGAACCAGTCCCCAGTCTCGATCAATGTTTTCGCGATTTGGCACGGCTTCACTCGCCCCTGTCATTCAGCCCTTGAACATCCGGTGCTTCACGTTCCTTGCTACGAATCCTCGCTGCTGCCGCGCGCTCGCGAATGGTGATACTCCAGCCCCCGGGGTCTCGTGGGACCATCCACTCCACATAAAGTGCGAGTGTTCGCAAGTCTTCCTTGAGACACAACCAGTCACGAAAGTGAAGCAGCTCGTGCCCCTTTCGCGGCGGCGGCGTTGTTTCGACAAGTTCGAACGGCGCCGACACATTCAACTCGAACCTGCGGGCTAGATACTCGACAGCGCTGATGCTCGCTCCACTTCGGTGCGTTCAATCTGGCTGAGATGTGTTGCCGATAGGACGCAGAGTGTACCGAACTGCACCTGCGACAACCCGCGCCTTGGCGCCTACACGCAACAAAGCCTCCCAAGTCTTGAATCAGTGCATCCGACCGCTTCATGACGTCGTTGACAAGGGCATGTCAAACGTTCCGCGCACAACCGCTCGGTGGCCGCGTGGAACCGCCGCGCCGAGCATTGAGGTCCACAGAACCTGGATGTCAGCGCTCTGGCCTTCTCGCCATCCCTCACGTTGCATCCGGCGGCGTTCTGTCAGTCGCCGGGGACCGGCCGCGAAATCCGACGGTGGATGCTGGTCGTGATTCGCGAGATTTGCCAGCTTCCATCTCTTCGCGGATCTCCGCGATATCGCGACGCAAGGTGTCTATGTCGCGGAGAAAACCGGCGTGCGTCTGGATCATCAACGCCTGAGTCTGTGCGAGCTTGGCTTGGGCCTCAATCAATGAAGTGAT